>JBILDG010000008.1:0-21363 GCA_044352715.1 Chthoniobacterales bacterium
AACTCGTATTGCTCAGGCACGGCGAAAGCACGTGGAACAAGGAAAATCGCTTCACCGGATGGACCGATGTTGATTTGACCGACAAAGGCCGCGAGGAGGCGAAGACAGCGGGACAGGTTTTGAAAGAGCAAGGATTTTCCTTCGACCTAGCGTATTGCTCGGTGCTGAAGCGCGCTCTGCGCACGCTGTGGATCGTGCTCGATGAGTTGGACGAGTTGTGGATTCCCGTCGAGAAATCCTGGCGGTTGAACGAGCGCCATTACGGCGGTCTGCAGGGTCTCAACAAATCCGAGACGGCGGCCAAATACGGGGAGGACCAAGTGCTTGTCTGGCGCCGCAGTTACGACGTCCCTCCGCCGGCGCTGGAGAAAAGCGACGAGCGTTATCCGGGGCGTGATCCGCGCTACCAAGACGTGCCGGGATCGGAGTTGCCGTTGACAGAATGCCTCAAAGACACGGTAGTCCGTTTCCTTCCGCTCTGGCACGAATTGATCGCGCCGCAGGTGAAGGCTGGCAAAAAGGTCGTCATTGCCGCGCACGGCAATTCGCTGCGCGCGTTGGTCAAATACCTCGACAATCTTTCGGAGGAAGAAGTGCTCAAGCTGAACATCCCGACGGGCGTGCCGCTGGTTTACGAGCTCGACGAGGATTTGCAGCCTTTGCAGCACTACTACCTCGGCGATCAGGAGGCGATTGCCGCGGCGATGGCTGCGGTCGCGTCGCAAGGCAAAGCCAAATAAGCGCTGCGCCATGAGCCGTCCGCCGCAGGAAAACTGGTCCACGCGGATCGGTGTCATTCTCGCGGTGACCGGCAGCGCGGTCGGGCTCGGCAACTTTCTGCGTTTCCCGGGTTTGGCGGCGAAATACGAGGGCGGGGCCTTCATGATCCCGTATTTTGTGGCGTTGCTGCTGCTTGGACTGCCCCTCGCGTGGGCCGAATGGTCGATGGGACGTTACGGCGGCGTGCGGGGATTTCATTCCACGCCGGGTATCTTCCGCGCTTTGTGGAAAAACCGCGCGGCGCCGTATCTGGGTGTGCTCGGGTTGATCGTGCCGGTCGTGATCTACATGTATTATGTGTTCATCGAGTCGTGGTGTCTCGGCTACGCGTGGCACTACCTCACTGGCGCGATGGATCTCGGCAGAAGTCCCGAAGCTTACGGGGCATTTTTCCAAAGCTATGTCGGTCTGGCGGAAAACGGGTCGCTGTTCGCCAACCTTACCGGCGCGCCCTTGGTTTTTCTGATCCTGTGCATCGCGTTGAATTTTTTTCTGATCAATCGCGGCCTCACCCGCGGGATCGAGTTGTTCTGTCTGTGGGCCATGCCGCTTCTGGCGGTGTGCGCTGTGCTGGTGCTCGTGCGTGTGCTGACGCTGGGCACGCCCGACCCTTCCAAGCCCGAGCTGAACGTGCTGAACGGCCTCGGGCAGATGTGGAATCTGAACACCGGCAGCGCCACGTTGTGGCAATCGCTGGCCAACGGCAAAATGTGGATGGAGGCGGCGGGGCAGATCTTCTTCTCCCTCTCGGTCGGCTTCGGGGTGATCATCACTTACGCGAGTTATATGCGAAAAAACGACGACATTGCCTTGAGCGCCACGACCGCGGCGGCGGGCAACGAGTTTTTCGAAGTTTCGCTCGGCGGCCTGATCACGATTCCGGCGGCTTTCATTTTCCTCGGGGCCGCGGGAGCGGTCGGCGGAACATTCGCGTTGGGCTTCAATACCCTGCCGCTTGTTTTCGAGCATATGCCGCTCGGAAGATTTGTCGGCTTCCTGTGGTTTTTCCTGCTTTTCCTCGCGGCCATCACCAGCTCGCTTTCCATGTTGCAGCCGGCGATCGCATTTTTGCAGGAGGGTCTCGGGCTGACGCGCACCCGGGCCGTGGCGCTGCTGTGCGGGGTGGGTTCGGCCGGGACGATGTTTATCGTGTGGTTCAGCAAGAATCTTGTGGCGCTGGACACTTTCGATTTTTGGATCGGCACATTCTGCATTTTCCTGCTCGCGAGCGTGCAGACGTTCATCTTTGGCTGGGTGTTCGGTCCGCAGCGGGGTTTGCAGGAACTCGATCGCGGCGCTTCCATGCGGGTGCCGCGGGTTTTCGGCTTTGTGATCAAATACATCTCGCCCGTTTATCTGGGGGCGATTTTCGTCGTGTGGGCCTGGCAGAATGTGGGTGGCTACGTGCAGAGCTTCCGTGAAGACGCCGCGGCGCGTTGGTCGATTCTTTTCCTGCTCGGCGTGCTGGCCCTGTTTCTCTGGTGGGTGCATCTGGCAGTGCGGCGATGGAACCGCGAGGAGGTGCAACCATGACTATCGGTGGCTGGATCGTGATGCTGTTGTCGGTCGGGGGCGCGACCTTGTTTTTCGCGTGGTGCATCTGGCGCGTGCTGCGTCCGCCGGGATCAACCCACAAGATGCACGGGGTGCTCGATACCGAGACGGAGATCGAGGAAAAGGAAAGAAAGAACCGGAGACTTGAGTGATCGGGCGGGTCAGGCGGGGAGGGTGAGCATGAATGCTTTCGCGGGTTGCCAAGGGTTTTCGGCGAAGCCGTCGGCTTCGATCGTCTCCGCGGTGGTCAGGGCCTCCGTGACAATTTCTTCGATCGTGATGCCTTCGTAATTCCGTGGAAATCCCCCAAGCAATTCCGCCGAGCGGCGGAAGAGTCGGGCGGCGGGGCGGAGGCGGCGTCCGTGGATGCGGTGGTGCGGCTCGCGGCGGTGGTGCTGGAGGTGGACATAACTGCCGGCGAATTGAATGAGCGCTTTGTAGTAGGTGTGCAATTCGCCCGATGAGCCCAGCCAGATGTGCTCCAAGATGTCATGGGCGCCATAATACTCCTGCGCATTGAAGAGACGGAAATATTCGAGATAGCAGGGGTGATACTTTGAGTCGGTCGGGAAACCGAGTTCGCGGATTTGTCGCGCTATGTTTGCCTGCTTGCCCATGGGTGTGTCGCGGTTACGAAAGCACAGGACTTTTTCCCGTCATAGCGCAAATCGTCTACCGGTCTGACTGGCGCGGGGGGCAAAAGGGGATAAGATGGTCCGCTTTATGGAACTCAACTGGGGCGTTTGGCTCACGGCGGGATTGCTCTTGGCCGGGATGGGTGCCGCGCTGGCGGCGCTCGAAGCCGTGCTCTGGCAAACGCCGCGTGAACGGATGGACCAATGGCCCCGCTCGCCCCGCTTGCAAATGCTGGCCGCGGATTTTGCCCATCCGAGGGATTGCTTGTTCACCTTCTTGATGCTCGGCAGCGCCTTGGCGCGCGGGGCAGGTTGGGGTGCGTTGCTGATGGCTGCGCTGGCCATCGCCAAGGAAACGGGGGGGGCGTTTCCGGCGTGGGCAGGGATTTTTTTGGTTCCGGTGGTTTTGCTCGAGGTGATTCCGGGAATCATGGCCGGACGCCGTCCGCGCTCGTGGGAAAATCCGCTGCTGCGGGCGGGGGGCGTGATGCTGCGATTGTTTGGTCCCTTGTTCGACCGGGTGCAACCCTTGATCGAGAGTGTCGCGAAAAAAATTTTCCCGTGGTCGCTCGAGGTGAGACCGCAACTCGGGCCCGAGGAGGCAGAGACTCTCGTGTGGGTGCGGGAGGAGGAAGGGGAGTTCACTTTGCCCGAGGCGGAAGTGTTGACCGAGGTCCTGCGGCTGAGCCGGGCGACGGTGCGCCACTATCTGACTCCGCGGGTCGATGTGGTGTTCGTGGCTGATGAAATGTCGAACGAGGAAGTGATGGCGATGATGCAAAAAAAGCGTTTCGTACGCGCGCCGGTGATCGGCGATTCGCCCGATGAGGTGATCGGTCTGCTCGACACGCGCATCATGAGCCGGATGCCGGATGGCATGCACTTCACGGAAGCGCTGCTGCCCCCGTCGTTCGTGCCGGAAACGATGGAGGCGAGCCAGTTGCTGAACAGTTTTCTCAAACACCGGCAACCGATGGCCGTGGTCCTTGATGAATTCGGCGGAGTGGAAGGCGTCGTCTCGTTGGAGGATTTCGTGGAAGAGCTGCTCGGCGACGCCGCGCCGCGGGTGGAGGCGGATCTTTATATCGAGCAACTGGGCGATGGGCGGTTGTTGGCGGCGGGCACTGCGCGATTGGACGATTTGAGCGAGTATCTGGGTTTCGACGCAACGCGGGACGGCATCGAAACGGTCGGTGGCTACATTACAAACGAGCTCGGCAAGCTCCCGCGGCAGGGCGCCAGTGTGCGACTGGGTCCGTGGAAACTCACGGTGCAGTCCATGAGCCAGCGCCGGGTGCGCGAGGTGGCGCTGCAGCGTTTGAAATCGCAGGAAGAATGGGAGGCGTGGAAATGAGCGCGGCGTTGGCGGCTTTGTTGCTTGCTTTGTCCTTCATCTACTCCGGCTTGGATGCGGCGTGGCAGGCGCTGGACCGGGTGCGCTTGCGGCACAGGGCGGACAAAGGCGACCGTCGTGCCAAGCAGATGCTTTCGTGGGAAGCGGTCAGGCCGCAGGCGGATCTGGTGCTGGCGTGGACGAGTCACGCGTGCGCGGCGGGGGCTCTGGTCATTTTGATGATGGTGTTTTCCCAGCGGGCGAATGGTGATTTGGCGTGGCTGGCTCCTGTGATCTTCGTGCCGATCTATGCATTGTTCGGTCGGGTCGTGGCGCGACAGATTTTCCGGAGGCTGCCCTTTGTGGTGCTGAGTCGCCTATGGCCGTTGGTGACTTGGGCGGGATTCATGTGGGCTCCGCTGGCCCGTCCGCTGGCCGGCCTGTTGCGCAAAATCAAAACGGATCCTTTGCCGCGCCCCCCGGCGGCTGATGAGTTGATGTCGCTGGCCGACAAGACCGAAGGTGTCTCGCCGTTGGAGTTGTCCATGCTGCGCAGCGTGCTGGATTTCCGGCGATTGACGGCGGGAGGCTTGGCTTTGTCGGTGGAAGATTTTCCGCACGCTGGAGCTGACCGGACCTTGGGAGAACTTTTGAGCGATCGTAAAATGACGGAGGTGCGTCACGTGCTGGTCATCGGCGCGGACGGCTTGCCGCTTGGAGCGATGTCGTGCGGCGCTGCGGCATTATCCGGTGCGATGTCGGCCCGGGCGCAGTCTTTTGCGCGTCCGCTCCAGTCCTTCGCCGACGATTTGCCGGCGTGGAAGGTGTTGGCCCGGTTGCGGCGCTCGCAGACGCCGGTGGCGGAGGTCAGGGACGAAGAGAGCGGACGGTTTGTCGGGATTTTGACCGAGCAAACGGTCGTCGCCAGATTGCTGGGTCAATCTGTTTGATGCGTGCATTGAAAGTCCTTCGAAGGCATATTCCCCAAAATGTCATCACCTGATTCCGTTTATTCCCGTAAAAACCCGTTCCCGGCGCACGTGACATGCGAGAAGGTGCTTACCCGAGCCGGCTCCGGCAAAGAAACCCTCCACTTCGAGTTGGGCTTGGCCGGTTCGGGCCTGCGTTACGAGGTGGGTGACTCGCTGGGGATTTTTCCGTCCAACGATTCCGCCGAGGTGGAGGAGTTGCTGAAGGTGTCGGGTTTGGGCGGGGACGAAGCTGTGGAAACGGCCGACGGTGCGACCAAAAAACTCCGCGATATTCTGCAACGTGACGTCACCCTGCGTGAGCCGTCACGCCAGCTTCTCGCCGCTGTGCTGGAAAAGTGCCCCGACAAAGAGGAGTTGGCCGAACTGGTCGATCCGGAGGCCAAAGCTGTGATGGATGAATGGCTCGAGGGGCGCGAAGTGATCGATATCTTGCTCGAGTATCCCGGAGCGAAATTCTCGGCCCCGGAGCTGGTCAAAGTCCTACGCAAACTGCAGCCGCGGCTTTACTCCATTGCTTCGTCACAAAAGGCATGCCCCGAATCGGTTCATCTCACGGTCGCCATCGTCCGCTACGAGTTGCACGGGCGGAAGCGTCAGGGTGTTTGCTCCACGTTTCTGGCTGACCGGGCCAAGGGTGCGCCGGTGCCGGTCTTTGTGCATTCGGCCAAACACTTCCGTCCGCCGGAAGATCTGACGGCGCCGGTGATCATGGTCGGGCCGGGAACCGGAGTCGCGCCATTCCGCGCGTTTTTGCAGGACCGTGAGCAGACCGGTGCCAAGGGTAAAAGCTGGCTGTTTTTCGGCGAACGCAACCGGGAGACGGATTTCTTTTACGAAGATGAATTCCAGCGCTGGCAGGCGGGCGGCGTTCTCGGTCGGCTCGACACCGCATTTTCGCGGGATCAGGCGGAGAAAGTTTACGTGCAGCACCGCATGTTGGAGAACGCGGGGGAGCTGTGGAAGTGGCTCGAGGAAGGTGCCTATTTTTACGTGTGTGGCGATGCCTCCCGCATGGCCAAGGATGTGGATGAAGCCCTCCATCGCATCGTCGAAACCGCCGGAGGAAAATCCGCGGAGGACGCCGCCGCCTACGTGGCTGAATTGAAAAAGGCCAAGCGCTACCGGAAAGACGTCTATTGATGAGTGCCCCGACAAACAGCGGATTGCGCAAAGTTCACTTCACCGGAATTTGTGGCACCGCCATGGGCTCGTTGGCCGCCGCTTTGCGCGACCGCGGGGTCGAGGTGACCGGATCGGACGAGAATGTCTATCCGCCGATGTCCACCTTTCTCGAAGCCAAGGGCATCCAAATTGCCCGCGGATACCGGGAGGAAAACTTGCCGGCGGAGGCGGACTTTGTCGTCATTGGCAACGCCATGCGGCGCGGCAACCCCGAGGTCGAGGCCGTGCTCAACCGGAAGCTTCTTTATTACTCCCTGCCCGAAGCACTGAAAAACTTCTTCCTGCGCGGACGCCACAATCTTGTCGTCACCGGCACCCACGGCAAAACGACGACCACCTCGCTTCTCGCGTGGATCTTCGAATCCGCCGGCCTGGCGCCGTCTTGGTTGATCGGGGGCATCCCCGGCAACCTCGGGCAGGGCTGCCGGTTGGGCGACTCGAAATATTTCATCATCGAGGGCGACGAATATGACACGGCATTTTTCGACAAGCGGTCGAAGTTTGTCCACTATTTGCCCGAGTTGCTCATCGTCAACAACGTCGAGTTCGACCATGCGGACATCTTCCGCGATCTGGAGGATGTGATGACGAGTTTCCGCCGCTTGCTGCAGATCGTGCCCGGCGAGGGCATGGTCTTGCTCAATGGCGACGATCCGAATTGCCGCGCGCTGGCCGAGAATTGTCCCGCGCCGCTGCTCGAAGTCGGGTTTTCCCCGAACGCCGGCAACCACATCAGCGATGTTATTTTGGGGCCCGACTCATCGGCTTTCACGCTTTTCGGTGAGCGGTTTGAAATTCCCATGATCGGGGAGTTCAATGTGCGCAATGCGGCGATGGCCTTATCGGCGGCCCACTTTTACAACGTTCCATTCGACGAAATCCGCAAAGCGCTGCGGTCCTTCACCGGCATCCGTCGCCGCCAGGAAGTGCGGGGCGAGGCGGGTGGTGTGACGGTGGTGGACGACTTCGGTCATCATCCGACGGCGATCGCGCAAACCCTGCAGGGCCTGCGCGTGAAATATCCGTCGGGCAAGCTGTGGGCTGTGTTCGAGCCGCGTTCCAACACCACGCGCCGGGCGGTGTTCCAGGATGTGCTGCCGCGGGCTTTTGACGGTGCGGATGGTGTCGTTCTGGCCAAAGTCGCGCGGATGGATCAGTTGCCCGAGAAGGAACGGCTGAATCCGGAGCGTGTGGTCGAGGATTTGCGTCGGGCTGGCAAAGAGGCTTTCTACGAGCCCGATGTGACATCTATCGTCGAGCGTCTCGGCGGCTTGGCCCGGCCCGGCGATGTGGTCGTGGTCTTCAGCAACGGAGGCTTCGACAACATCCACGCGCGACTGCTGGAGGCATTGGCGGCAAAGGCCTGAGGCTATTTCCGGTAAACCTGGCCCGCGTCGAAGGTCGGCGTTTCCGCAACCGGCAGCTGATTTCCTTCCATGTCATAAGGTTGGAAGAAGCAGCTTTCGTAGCCGGTGTGGCAGGCGCCAGTGGTTTGGCGCACTTCGAACAGCAAGGTGTCTTTGTCGCAATCGGCATACCAACGGACAACTTCCTGGGTGTGCCCGCTGGATTCGCCTTTGAACCAAAGTTTGCCTCGCGAGCGGCTCCAGTAGTGCATTTTTCCGGTGGAGAGGGTCTTGGCCAGCGATTCGCGGTTCATCCAAGCCATCATGAGGACGCGTCCGCGGGGAGGGGTGGACTCGCCGGCTTCCTGGACAATGACGGGGATGAGGCCGTCCGAGTTGAATTTGAAATCGTTCATTGGTTTTGATCGTCGGTTTGTTGCTGGTCCGTGGGCAAGCGGGTTTTGTCTCAGACCTCGCGCATGAGTTGCACATGCGGGGCCGAGCAGGTGATGGTGCGCCGGTCGATTTCCACGAGAAGGTCGCCGCGCGAGTCGATGCCCAGAAACCGCCCCTGCGTCTTTTCCCCGCTCAAATGCACTTCGACTTCGCGGGTGCCGCCCCATTGGTTGTTGATGTCGTCGGTCAGCGAAGCAAAACCATCCTCTGCCACGCGGGCGTGCAAGACCCGCAGCGCGGTGAGGATATCCTCGTAAACTTGGTCCAGCGACGGCGGTTCGGACAACTCCTCGGCCAGGGACGTGGCGATGGGCGCCAGCGAAGGATCGTCGTCGGCCGGATCGTTGGTGACATTGAGTCCGAGTCCGACCACAAATTTCTCCGCGGAAAATTTTTCCATGAGGATGCCGCAGATTTTTCGCGGGCCGACGAGAACGTCGTTGGGCCAGCGAAGGCGTGCTTGATGGAGTCCGAGTCCTTTCAGCGTGGAGACCACGGCCAATCCCGCGGCAAGCGGGAAGGCTGACCACCCCTGTCCGGTCGGCTCCAGCGGAAGCACGACGGAGGTCCAAAGTCCACCGCTGTCCGATGACCAGCGGCGTCCATGCCGTCCGCGTCCTTCGGTTTGGCGAACGGCGCGGACGGCACTCCACGCCGGCAATTGACGGGCGTAGTCGTTGGTCGAGACCAACGTCTCACAGTCGTGCAAGATCCACCCGCGCCATTCGCGGACATGCGCGTCGGGCGAATAGTCCATATTATTTGCCGAGAGTGGCAATGTAGTAACCCGCGATGACGGCGGTGCCTATGACACCGGCGACGTTGGGCCCCATCGCGTGCATGAGGAGAAAGTTGGCGGGGTCGGCTTTTTGTCCTTCGACCTGCGAGACCCGGGCCGCCATGGGCACGGCGCTGACGCCGGCGGAGCCGATGAGCGGATTGATCGGGTTGCGGCGGCTGAAAAGGTTGAGAGCTTTGGCGGCCAGAATCCCCCCGGCGGTGCCTCCGGCGAAGGCGACGATGCCGAGGCCGATAATCATGAGCGTCTGCGGGCGCAGGAAGCTTTCCCCGGCCATGGTGATGCCCACGCTGGTTCCGAGGAAGATCGTCACGACGTTGATGATTTCATTTTGCGAGGCTTTGAGGAGTCTTTCGGTCACGCCACACTCACGCAGGACATTGCCGAGCATGAGCATGCCCATCAGTGGGGCGATTCCCGGAACCAGCAAAATCGTGGTGACCGTGACCAGTAGGGCGAAGACAAGTTTTTCAGCCCGGGAGACTTCTCGCAGCGACTGCATGCGGATCTTGCGTTCTTTCTGCGTGGTGAGGGCGCGCATGATCGGTGGTTGGATCAGGGGCACGAGGGCCATGTAGGTGTAAGCGGCCACGGCGATGGCGCCGAGGAGTTCGGGGGCAAGTTTGGAGGCGAGAAAGATTGCGGTCGGGCCGTCGGCGCCGCCGATGATGCCGATCGAGGCCGCTTGGGCCGAGTTGAAGCCAAGAAGGTTCGCCCCGAGAAACGTGACGAGCACGCCGATTTGCGCGGCAGCGCCGAGGAGCAGCGTGCGCGGGTTGGCGATAAGCGGACCAAAGTCGGTCAAGGCACCGACGCCGAGAAAGATGAGCGGCGGGAAGATTTCGAGTTTGATGCCTTGGGAAATGAAGTCATAGAGACCGCCACCAATATGATCGAGACGCAGCGCGCCGTTCTCGACATGACCTTGCAGCGTGAGGATACCTGTCTCGAGGTATCCATCGGGCGACAATCCGGTGGTGATGAGTCCTTGGGTCGGCAGGTTGGCCAGCAAGGCACCGAAAGCGATCGGAACGAGGAGGAGGGGTTCGAATTTTTTGGCGATGCCGAGGTAAAAGAGGGCGGCGCATACTCCCCACATGACGATCATTTGCCAGGTGACGGACGAGAAGGCGGTGAGCTCGAAGAACCGCAGGAAGTCGTGGAAGATTTCGAGGAGCATGATCAACGGAGGTTTTTCGAGGCGTAGATGCTGCGGCGTCCTTCGGCCGACCATGCCAAGCTGGCGCGCGGGTCGGCGGCTTGGACGCCTTGGATGACGAAGCGGCGGTCGCCGAGTGCCGTGGAGACGGCGGCGGCAATGACGGCGAAGACCGGGGCGGGAATACCGTCTTCCGCGGACGATGATGGTGTTGCCCCGGGAATTCCAACCGTAGAAGGAGCTGAGGCTGTGATGCGTTTTTGCCTTTGAGCGATAGCGGTAAAGAAGCGGCCAATGATTGCGACCAGCATGGCCAAAACGCCGAGGGTGAAAATGACGACGAGCAGCCCCGTGATCTGAAACTGCAGATTGTCGGCAAAGACCGGATTGTCCGGCAGAGAGATGGCGAGGAGCGCGGTCGGTAAAGTCATGGGCAGAGGGGTCAGGCCATTTTGACCAGCACTTGGCCCTCCTCGACGGCATCACCGGGTTGCACGAGGATTTCTTTCACGGTGCCGGCCGCCTGGGCGAACACGTAGGTGTTCATTTTCATCGCCTCGAGGGTGAGCAGTTGGGCATTGGCTTCGACGGCTTGGCCCGCTTGGACGTCGATCGAAACGACTTTGCCGGCGAGCGGACTGGCGACATCACCGGGTGCGCTGGCCGCATGCGCGGCCGGTTTGGATGTGGCCGGGGCGTTGACTGATGCCGAGGCCACATGGGCGGACTGCACGGGGGCGGATCGGGCTGGGGTTGCCGGCGCTCCTTCATCGAGAATTTCCACGAGAACCTCGTATGGTTTGCCGTCAACGGTGACGCGTAGTTTTTTCATTTGTGGGGCTTAGAGTGGGATGTTGCCGTGTTTCTTCGGCGGGCGGGTTTCGCGTTTCGAGAGTGTGTTGCGCAGGCCCATGGCGACAACGGCGCGGGTCTGGGCCGGGCGGATGACGTCGGTAATCTGGGCGTTGGCGGCCGCTTGGTAAGGCGAGGCAAATTCCTCGCGGTATTTTTTGACGAGGGAGGCCTCGGTTTTCTTGGGGTCTTTGGCTTCCTTGATTTCGCGACGGAAGACGATTTTGACTGCGCCTTCCGCTCCCATCACGGCGATCTCCGCCGTGGGCCAGGCAAAGACGAGGTCAGCTCCCAAATCGCGGCTGCACATGGCGAGGTAAGCGCCGCCGTAGGCTTTGCGCAGGATGACGGTGATTTTGGGCACGGTGGCAGCGGCATAGGCGAAGAGCATTTTGGCGCCGTGCCGGATGATCCCGCCGCGCTCCTGGGCGACGCCGGGCATGAAGCCCGGGACGTCCACCAAGGTGACGATGGGAATGTTGTAGAGATTGCAAAAGCGGATGAAGCGCGCGGCTTTGTCCGAGCTATCGATGTCCAACGTGCCGGAGCGCACGAGGGGTTGGTTGGCCACGATGCCGGTGACGATGCCTTGGATGCGGGCGAAACCGACGACGATGCTTTTGGCCCACTCTTGATGGACTTGGAGGAAGTCGGCGTCATCGACGAGGGCGTTGATGACCTCCAGAACGTCGAAGGGTTTTTTCGGATCGGACGGGATGATCTCGTCGAAGGCGGGGACATCGCCCAAGTCGAGTTCCGGCATCGGGCGGTGCGGCGGGTCGACGAGGTTGTTGGCCGGCAGGAACGAGAGGAGTTTGCGTGTGATCTCGATGGCATGGGCATCGTCATTGGCCACAAAATGCACATTGCCGCTCACGCTGGCATGGGCGGCGGCGCTGCCGATTTCTTCCATCGTGGTTACCTGGCCGGTCGCGGCTTTGATAACTTCGGGGCCGCAGATGAACATGTTCGCGCTGTCCCTCGTCATGATGAGAAAGTCCATCAAGGCGGGCGAGTAGGCGGCTCCTCCGGCGCAGGGACCGCAGATCACGGCAATCTGCGGAACGACACCGGAGAGCAGGACGTTGCGGAAGAAAACTTGTCCGTAGCCCGAGAGCGAGAGCACGCCCTCTTGGATGCGGGCGCCGCCGGAGTCGTTGAACGCCACGATCGGCACCCCGGCGCGTTGGGCGTAATCCATGAGATCGCAAATTTTTTGCGCATGCACGCGGCCGAGCGACCCTCCCGCAACAAGGAAATCCTGACTGAAGGCGGCCACGGGGCGGCCTTCCATCAATCCCACTCCGGTCACGACACCGTCGGCGGGGAGTTTTTTGTCTTCCATGCCGAAGTTGTGGCACTGGTGCTCGGCGAACATGCCGAATTCTTGGAACGACCCCGCTTGGAAAAGCGCATCGACGCGCTCGCGGGCGGTGAGCAGCCCTTTCTCGTGGCGCTGGGCGATTTTGTCGGCTGCGCCGCTGACCAATGCTTCGGCTCGGCGCTCGTTGAGTTGGTCGATGAGTTTGGGATCGATGGGCATGCGTTTAAGACTGAGGCGCCACGGGCGCGCAGAATTCAGTCAGCACGCCTTGGGTGGATTTCGGGTGGAGAAAGGCGACGAGTTTGTTGGCCGCGCCTTCGAAGGGTTTGTCGTGGATGAGTTGGCATCCGGCGTCGCGGGCCTGGGCGAGCTGGGCTTCAATGTTGTCCGTCGCAAAAGCCACGTGATGCACGCCGCCGTGGGGATTTTTCTCGAGGAATTTGGCGATCGGGCTGTCGGGCGAGGTGGGCTCGAGCAGTTCGAGGTGGGTTTCACCGACATGAAAGAAGGCGGTGCGGACTTTCTGGCTGGTGACTTCTTCGATGTGCTCGCATTTCAGGCCGAGAGCCTTTTCGTAATACGGGATGGAATCATCCAGCGAGCGCACCGCAATACCGAGGTGGTCAATGCGCTGCAACATGCGAGTATGCTCTCCCATCGTGCCCATAGTGGCAAGGATAAGTTAAACTAATAGTTTGCATCTCTTAAGCGAAGCATCTTGCTGGAAGCGGCGAGGAGCACTAATATCCGCGGCCCGCTGGGCAAAAGCGGTAAAGCTGAACATGAACTCACCACTTTCTTACATATTGGTATCGCCCGAGGCATTGCGCCGCGGGTGGACGGGATGGATTTTGGCCGGAGCTGCCGCGCGGACCGGTGGCTTGGATTTGGTTTGGGCCGGCTTGGTCGAGCAGGCGGCCGGCTGCGGGGCGCTGTTGGTTTTCCGCGGCGAAGACGCGGTGGCCAAGCTGGCATCGGCGGTCGGGACAAAAAGCCAGCCGGGTTCGCTGACGGCGATGCTCGGCGAGGAAATGCTTTTTACGGTTCAACCGGGAGCGGATGTGTTGTCCGCGCTCCGCGGGTTCGCGGACCTTCAGTCGGAGACGCTCGCCGCAGCGGTCCCGGCCGGGGCCGAGCGTTCGCTGGTTTTGATCAAGCCCGACAACTTCGAATTTTCCGGCACGCGTCCCGGAGCGGTGATGGACGTGTTTGCCCGCACCGGGTTGTCGCTGGTCGCGATGAAGGTCCACCACATGTCGGTGGCCGAGGGTATGGAGTTTTACGGACCGGTCCTCGATGCGCTGTCGGAAAGGTTCGGGGCCGAGAAAGGCCGGGACCATTGGGAGAGCATCGTCGAGTTCATGGCGGGCAGCCGTCCTTCCAGCGTGCCGGAAAGCGCCCATGCTTTACCGGGCTCGCGCAAAATCCTCGCGCTCGTTTTCGAGGGGCCCGACGCCATTGCCAAAATCCGCACCGTGCTCGGCCCGACCGACCCCGCCAAAGCCCCTCCCGGCACGATCCGGAAAGAATTCGGGACGAATATCATGGTCAACGCTGCGCATGCCTCGGACTCCACGGAAAACGCCGCGCGCGAGATCGGCATTGTCCAAGTCGGGCAAAACTCGCTGAAAGGATTCGTTGAATCCGCCGCATCGGCCGCGTAACTTGGCTGGCTCAACTTTTTTACAACTACAGCACATCATGGACCTCTCCTCTCACGCCACCCAACTCAGCCCCTCCCTCACCCTCGCCATCGACAGCAAAGCCAAGGCCATGCGCGCCGAAGGCATTGACGTCTGCGGATTCGGCGCCGGTGAACCCGACTTCGACACGCCCGAGCACATCAAAGAAGCCGCCATCAAAGCGTTGCAGGAAGGCTTCACCAAATACACGCCCAGCGCGGGCATGCCCGAACTGCGCGCCGCCATCAGCGAGAAATTCGCCGCCGACAACGACCTCAACTACCAACCCGGTCAAGTCATCGTCAGCAACGGCGCCAAGCAATCCTGTTACAACGCCATCCTTGCCTGCTGTGAACCCGGCGACGAAGTCATCATCCCCGCCCCGTATTGGCTGAGCTATCCCGAGATGGTCCGTCTCGCCGGCGCCGAACCCGTTATTGTTCCGACCCGCGCGGAAAATTCCTACAAGATGACCGCCGAGGAGTTCGAAAACGCGATGACCCCGCGGACAAAAATGGTCATCCTCAACAGCCCTGGCAATCCGACCGGAGCAGTTTACACCCGCGCCGAATTCGAAGCGCTGATCGAAGTCGCCCTCACCGAGGACATTTTCATTCTCTCCGATGAGATCTACGAAAAGCTGGTCTATGACGACGCCAAACACGTCAGCCCGGCCTCGCTTTCCAAAGAAGCCTACGATCTCACGATCACGATCAACGGATTCAGCAAAGCTTACGCCATGACCGGATGGCGACTCGGCTACCTCGGCGCACCCGAGGAAATTGCCAAAGTTATCGACTCGATCCAAAGCCACAGCACCTCCGGCCCGAACTCCTTCGCGCAAAAAGGAGGCTTGGCTGCACTCAAAGGTTCGCAACAATGCGTGGCCGACATGCGCGAGGAATTCAACGTCCGCCGCGAATACATGTTCGAGCGCCTTTCCGCGATTCCGAATATGACCACGGTCAAACCGCTCGGCGCTTTCTACATGCTGGCCAACATTTCGAAGTTCGGTCTCAGCTCGACCAACTTCGCCGACCGTCTGCTCAGCAAGGCTGAGGTGGCTGTTGTCCCGGGTATCGCTTTCGGCGATGACAAAACTGTGCGCCTCAGCTACGCGACCGATCTCGAAACCATCAAGACCGGCCTCGACCGCATCGAGCAGTTCTGCCGCACGATCTAAAGAATAGCTCTTAAAGCTCTCACACTAGAAAGGGCGACCCGAAGGTCGCCCTTTTTTGATTCGTGGATCAGACGTTGAACCGGAACTCGATGACGTCGCCGTCTTGGACGGTGTATTCTTTGCCTTCGATGCGGAGTTTGCCGGCTTCGCGGGCTTTGGCTTGGGAGCCGAGGGTGATGAGGTCGTCGAAGGCGATGGTTTCGGCGGCGATGAAACCGCGTTCGAAATCGCTGTGGATGACGCCGGCCGCGGCGGGGGCTTTGTCGCCGGCGCGGATGGTCCAAGCGCGGGTTTCTTTGGGGCCGGTAGTGAGGTAGGTGCGCAGTCCTAGCAGGGTGTAGACTTTTTTGATCAGGTCGCCGACGCCGCTTTCCTCGAGTCCGAGACTTTGCAGGTAATCTTTGGCCTCCTCGGGTGCGAGGTCGACGAGTTCGCTTTCGATCTGGGCGCTGATGACGGTGGCTTCGGTGCCGAGGTGTTCGGCGGCGTATTGGCGCACGGCGGCGACGTGTTGGCCGGAGGGCGAGTCGGCGGCGAGATTGGCGAGGTCACCTTCTTGCACGTTGCAGGCGAAGATGACGGGTTTGGCGCTGAGGAGGAAAAAGCCTTTGAGTAACTGCTGTTCTTCGGCGCTGAGTTGGAGGGTGCTGGCGGGTTTGCCGGCGTTGAGATGCGGAAGAACTGTTTCCAGCAGGGCGAGTTCGGCTTTGGCTTGGGCATCACCGCCACGGGCGTTCTTGGCGAGTTTGTCTTTGCGTTTTTCGAGCGAGGACATGTCGGCGAGGATCAACTCGGTGTTGATGACTTCGATGTCACGGACGGGATCCATGGATCCGGAGACATGGTGAATATCCTCGTTTTCAAAGCAGCGGACGACTTGCACGATGGCGTCCACTTCGCGGATGTGGCTGAGGAATTGGTTGCCGAGGCCTTCACCTTGGCTGGCGCCTTTGACGAGTCCGGCGATGTCCACGAACTCGATGGCGGTCGGGATGATTTTTTCGGATTTCGAAAGTGCGGCGAGGGCGTCGAGGCGTTTGTCAGGAACGCTGACGATGCCGACGTTGGGTTCGATCGTGCAGAATGGAAAATTGGCCGCCTGCGCCTTGCGGGTGCGGGTGATGGCGTTGAAGAGGGTGGATTTGCCGACATTGGGCAACCCGACGATTCCGGCCTTGAGCATAGGGGCGGGAGGCTACCGGTCGTGAGCCACGGATGAAAGAAGATTGAAGAAGACCCGCGGGCGGCGGAACAATGCGGTCATGCCCAAACTCGATGCGATGATTGCCTACGCGGACCGCTACCTGCGGGTGGCGGAGATCGAGGACTATCCGGGTGCGCACAACGGATTGCAGGTCGAGAATGGCGGGACGGTGAAGCGTGTGTTGGCCTCTGTGGATGCAGGGTTGCCGGTGATCAAAAAGGCGGCGGCGGCCGGTGCGGGGTCATTGCTCGTGGTGCATCACGGGTTGTTCTGGTCTGGTGTGAAGCCGATTACGGGGGTTTTTCGCAAGAAACTCGAGGTGATGCGCGCGGCGGACATGGCGGTTTATTCCGTTCATCTGCCGCTCGATGCGCATGCGGTGGTGGGAAACAATGTGTTGTTGGCTAAGGCGCTCGGTCTGCGGGGGTTGAAAACTTTTCTCGGTTTCGGTCGGGCGGGGACGTTTGGCGGCACGCGCACGGATTTGGGTCGGCGGCTGATGAAAGCGACAGGACGCGAGCCGCTGGTCTGCGCGGCAGGTCCGGCCCAGCCGCGCAAGGTCGGCGTGATGACCGGAGGCGCGGGAGACATGGTTGAAAAAGCCGCGGCAGCGGGCGTGGACACCTTCATCACAGGCGAGGGGCCGCAGTGGTGCTGGGTGCGGGCGGAGGAGCTTGGAGTCAATGTGATCTATGGCGGTCACTATGCGACGGAGACTTTCGGGGTTAAGGCCTTGGCCGCGCATCTGGCCAAGAGGTTTCGCGTGCCTTGGCAATTTGTCGATCACCGTGTGCCGCTGTGATTACGCGGGAATTTTTCACGCAGTCACCGGTCGAGTGCGCGCGGGCGCTGGTGGGCTGCGAGCTAGTGTGGGGGGCGTGCAGCGGGATCGTGGTGGAGTGCGAGGCTTATGCGGCGGTCGGCGATCCGGCGTGCCATACTTTCACGCGTCCGTCGGCGCGCGAGTTTGTCGAGAGGCACACGGCGGGGACAGCTTACGTGTATCTGAACTACGGCATGCACTGGATGCTCAACGTGCTGGTGAAAGGGGAGGAGGACGGTTTTGTTCTGCTGCGGGCGATCGAGCCGCGGCGTGGTTTGACGGCGATGCAAAAGCGGCGCGGCGGCAAGGAGGGGCGCGAGCTGACGGGCGGCCCGGGACGTCTGGCGGCGGCTTTGGGGGTGACCGGGAGGCATCACGGAACCGACTTATGTTCGTCGGAGCGTCGTTGTTTCTATCCCGCGCTTACGGCCGAGGTGGTGGCTGATGCACGCATCGGAATTTCCCGGGCGCAGGATTTGCGGTGGCGTTTCAGTCAGTCTGACAACCCCTTCGTGAGCGTGCCGCCACGGGGCACAAAAAAACCAAGCCGCGGGGTTTAATCCACGGCTTGGCAAAAAGGGAAAATTCCCCCCTTGTTTGTCCAGACAGCTTATTTGCTGTAGCTGGCGGGAGCCGGAGCCGGCTTCGATTTGCTGGCGCAAGCGCCGAGGCTGAGCGAAGCAGCCGCGACGGCGACGATAGCGATCACTTTAACGATAGTCATTCTTAGTTCACCCCTTTCTTAGCAGGTTGCAGAGGCTGAATCTGACAGAGACGGCGCGGGGGACAACGAAAATCAGCGGGCAAGCTTATAGGGTCTTGACCGGAGCCGGCTCTTCCGTCGGTGGCCGGATGAAGACTGGTGTGCCCACCGATACCAAATCGTGCAGGGAAATCATGTCGCTGTTTCGCAGGCGGATGCAGCCGTGGCTGGCGGGAATCCCGATCAGGTCCTCTTGATTGGTTCCATGGATGTAAACGTAACGCTGCAAGGTGTTTGTGTTCTCGGGGTCGAGACCGTCGAGGGTCAGAATGCGAGTGAGCACGAGATCCTCTTCCCCGCCGGACTCAGCGAGTTGGGCGGTATTTTGGCGGGAGCGGAAGATGGTCCATGGCAAGGCGCCGTCGCCGATTTTATCGTTTATGACAAAACGCCCGGTCGGAGTGCGGTAGCTTCCCTCCTCAAAGCCGAGGCCGAAGCGCGATGTTGAAACAGGAAACTCCGCGACGGTGGAGTCCCCGTCCATCACGTGGAGGGTCTGCGAGGCGACATCCACGAGGATGGTGCGTTGCGGCGCGGGCGGTTTGCGGGTTGCTTTCGTGATCGCCATGGGCTGTGAAGGTGGTAGTTTGGCCGCTTTTCTTATGGGCAGGAACTATCATGTGGCGATCGTCGGCGCAACAGGTGCGGTCGGCATCGAGATGATGCGCGTGCTGGAGCGGCGGAATTTTCCCGTGGGCAAGCTGACTTTGCTGGCCTCGGCGCGGTCGGTTGGCAAGACGCTCGTGTTTCGCGGCGCACCGGTCACGGTGGAGGAATTGACGCCCGAGGCTTTCGCGGGGGTGGACTTCGCGCTCTTCAGCGCGGGCGGGGGAATTTCCAAGGAATTCGCCCCGGCGGCGGTCAAGGCCGGTGCGGTGGTGATCGACAACTCTTCGGCTTTCCGCATGGATCCCGAGGTTCCACTGGTTGTGCCGGAGATTAATCCGGAGGCGGCCCGCGCGCACAAGGGCATCTTGGCCAATCCCAACTGCACCACGGCGATCACACTGATGGGATTGTGGCCGCTGCACCGCGAGTTCGGCGTAAGGCGTCTCTGGGCCTCAAGCTACCAAGCAGTTTCCGGGTCGGGCGCGAAGGCCATCGAAGAGTTGAAAACACAGGTCGAGGCGCTGGCCCGCGGAGAGGAGCCTGCCCGGGCGGTCTATCCTTGGCAGATTGCTTTCAACGTCATTCCGCAGGTCGATGCTTTTCTCGACACCGGTTACACGAAAGAGGAAATGAAGATGGAAAACGAGGGCCGCAAAATCATGGGGCTTCCGCAATTCCGGGCGTCGGTGACCTGTGTGCGCGTGCCTGTTTATCGGGCGCACAGCGTGGCGGTGAGCGCGGAGTTCGAGCGGCCGGTATCCGTCGCGGCGGCTCGTGCGGTGTTGGAAAAAGCGCCGGGATTGAAAGTGGTCGATGAACCGTCTCGCCACGGGTATCCGGTGCCGCTGAATGTCGCGGGCCAGGATGACTGCGAGATCGGCCGCCTGCGGGTCGATTGTGCGTTGGACAACGGGTTGTCGTTCTGGATCTGCGGCGACCAGTTGCTCAAAGGTGCGGCGCTCAACGCCGTGCAGATTGCGGAGTTGCTAGCGGAGGATTGAGGAATCGTGGCGGCGCGCCCGGAGGTCCCGCCCTACCTCCCAGTGTGCAGGTGGATGGCGGCGGCGATGATGGGCTGCGCCCAGTCGGGGGCCCCGGAGAGGTCGGCGGGGGCGGTGATTTGGCCGCGCTGCATTTCGAGGAGAAGAACGGACTGGGGCCGGCAGCATTTGTCAGGGTCGGCTTCCTTGGAATTGTCATGGACCCGGAGATGGTCAATGACGGGCAAGAGCCGGATGAGGTTTTCGCGGCTGCGGTTCCAGCGTTCGCGGATTTTTCCCGCGGGGATGTCGTGTCCTCCGTGGGCCACGCGGTTGCGGACGCGTTGGAGGTGAAGTTCGGGGCTGACCAAGCCGCAGAACCAGATGCGGAGACGGTGTCCGGAGCGGGCTGCATTTTCGAGCAGCTGCGCGATGGTACGTCCGCCGAGAGTTGTCTCGAAACGGTAGTCGCTGTCTTCGGCCATGGCTTGCTCAAGGAGGGACTTGCCGATCTGCCACGCGTGGGCGTTGGCGAGGGTGAGCGGGATGTTCGGGTGAAGCGTGCAGATTTGCTGCGCCACCGTGTCGGGGTTGAAGATTGGCGATCCTTCGCGGTTGAACTCGGACTCCCCGATGCTCGATTTGCCCGAGCCATTTACTCCGGCAATGACGTAAAAGACCGGCTTTTCAAGCATTGCGGCTTTTCGGCTTATGCTTGGCTTTTTGCTGCGCGGCCCACAGAGCGGCCTCACCAAGCTCCTCGGGAGTGGCGTTGAAGGCGCGCTCGTCAGCGGTGCGTTGTTCCGGCCTCTGCATGCAGTCGAGAAGGCCGCGGTATTCTTCGTGGAGCTTTTCCAACCAGACGGGATTTTGTTGCCCGGTCATAGCTTCGTATTGCTCGACGGAAAGCAAGACGGCGCCGGGTTTGTCGTGGCGCGTGATGGCCACGGCGCGGCGGGCGGCGACCTGCTCGAAGTCGTCGGCGGTCGCATTCTTTAGTTCGGTGGCCGAAATAGCGGGCATTTCGGCGATTCTCGGGGCGGGACTGGATGGGTTGGTGTAGGAGGCTGTCATCCAGCTAAAATAGTTAAATTATCAAGCAGCGGAACCGGCGACCAACAGACAGATCTCCCCGCGGGGCGGTTGCTTTTCGGCCCGGGTCGACAACTCTGCTGCGGTGCCGCGCCAGTATTCCTCGAATTTTTTGCTCAGTTCGCGGGCCACGCAGACCGGGCGGTCGGGGGCGAGTTCGGCCAGCACAGCCAACGAGCGGGCGATGCGATGCGGTGACTCGAAAAAGATGCTGGTCTCTTCTCTGGCCAGCGCGGCTTCGAGCACATTTTTGCGGCGTCCCGACTTTACCGGCAAAAATCCCCCGAAGTAGAAATCATGCAGGGCCAAGCCCGAACCGACCAAAGCCGGCAAGATCGCTGTGGGGCCCGGCAGGACGGTGAACTCCAGCCCGCGATCGAGGCAGGCCCGGATGACACGGTAGCCCGGGTCGGAAATACCCGGTGTGCCGGCATCGGTGAGCATGGCGATATTTTCCCCGGCGGACAGGCGTCTGGCGATTTCATCGGCCCGCGCAGCTTCATTGTGCTCGTGCAGGCTGATCAGCGGCCGGCTGATGGCATGGTGCTTGAGCAGGATGCCGGCGCGGCGCGTGTCCTCGGCGGCGATAAGGTCGGCTTCGCGCAGCACTCGGAG
>JBILDG010000101.1:0-6624 GCA_044352715.1 Chthoniobacterales bacterium
GAGCGTCGAGACGGTGGAGGAGGGGCTTCTTTGTCTGGAGCAGGAAGGACTGCTATCGCTGCAGGTCATCTTCAACATCTTCCGGCAAAAACCCGCCGAGGAGCTGTTGCCGCAGGCGGCGCGGCGCGGGGTGGGGATCATCGTCCGTCTGCCTCTGGCCAGCGGACTGCTTTCGGGCAAGTTCACCAAGGAGACGAATTTTGCCGAGACAGACCACCGCAACTACAACCGCGACGGTCAGTGCTTCAACGTCGGCGAGACATTTGCCGGCTTGCCCTACGATAAGGGCGTCGAACTGGCCGAAGAACTACGCGATTTTGTCCCGTCCGGATGGACTATGACACAGCTTGCCCAGCGGTGGATTCTCGATCACGAGGCCGTGTCAGCGATCATTCCCGGGGCCAGCTCGTCCGCGCAGGCGGAGGAGAATGCATCCATTTCCGATCTTCCGCCGCTGCCCCGCGCATTGCATGAAAAGCTGGGCGCGTTCTACCGGAGCGAGGTGCGACCGCATATCCGCGGACCTTACTGAGGTCGGATTTGACGGAGGACGAACCGTGAAATTGTGTTAAGTTTCAGCGATGCCCTCCATTGATTTGCATACAGCGGTGCCCGGACCGCGGAGCCGGGCGATTTTTGCCGAGCGCACAAAACACGTTGCGCCCGGGCCTTTCCACACGACGCCGATCGTGGCGGCCAAGGCGCAAGGCGCGACGATCACCGATGTGGATGGCAACACGTTCCTCGACTTCGCCTGCGGGATCGGGGTGACCAATCTCGGCCACGCGGAACCGACGGTCGTGGCCGCGGCGAAGGAGCAGGCGGACAAATTTTTCCACACGAGCATCAACGTCGTGGCTTACGAGGGCTACGTGGAAGTGGCCAAGCGGCTGAACGAGCGTGCGCCCGGCCGTTTTGCGAAGAAAACATTCCTCGTCAACTCCGGAGCCGAAGCGGTCGAGAACGCGATCAAGTTCGCGCGCGCCTTCACCAAGCGGCAGGCGGTGATCTGCTTCGAGCACGCTTTCCATGGGCGCACCTACCTGGCCATGGCGCTCACCGCCAAAGCCAATCCCTACAAAAGCGGGTTCGGGCCGTTTCCTTCCGAAATCTACCGCGCGCCGTTTCCTGATTTTTACCGTTGGCCCGGGGTCGGTGACGGCGCTCCGGTGTGTCCGGGCAAGTTGCCGTGTTCCTTGTCGCGCTGCCTTTGCCGCGAGGCGTTTGCGCGGTTCGAAGAAATCGCCCACGCTGATATCGGTGAAACCAACGTCGCCGCCGTGATCATCGAACCGGTCGCGGGTGAAGGCGGCTTCATTCCCGCGCCCGCACCCTTTCTGCAAATGCTGCGTGAGTGGTGCGACCGGCATGGTGTCGTGCTTATTTTCGACGAAATCCAGACCGGCTTCGGTCGCACGGGCACGCTCTTTGCCTGCGAGCAAGCCGGCGTGACGCCCGACCTGCTGGTGCTGGCCAAAGGCCTGGCCAACGGTCTCCCGCTCTCCGCCGTCGTCGGCAAAGCCGAGGTGATCGACGCGGTCGGGGTGGGGGGTGTCGGCGGGACGTATTCCGGCAATCCCGTGGCTTGTGCGGCCGCGTTGGCCGTGATGGACAAATTCGACGAACCGAAAACTTTGGAGCATGCGCGGGCACTCGGCGAAATTCTCGAAGCGCGGCTTGAGGCATGGAGCCGGAAATTTCCGCAGATCGGACAGCACCGCGGCCTCGGCCCCATGCGCGCGATCGAGTTGGTCAAAGACCGAACAACCAAAGAGCCCGACAAAGCCGCGGCCGCTGCGCTCGTCAAACACAACTATGAGCACGGCGTGATCACGCTATCCTGCGGGACGCACGGCAATGTGTTGCGGTTTTTGATTCCGCTCGTGGCGAGTGCGGACCAGCTCAACGAAGGCCTCGATGTGATCGAAGCCGGCTTGGCCGCGGCGTGCTGAAAATCCGGCCGGTTGCGGGGAACACGGCCGATTTCCCGAAGTTCTTGGACTTATGATCTTTTGTCGGGCGGCCTCAACACGCATGGATGACAGCCTGGCCGATCGCTTCGGGTATTACGTGCAAGCGAACGTGGCGGGTCTGCCGGTCTCGGGGAGCACGGCCGCCCCGGCCGTGTTCATCGGCGCCCTCGCCGATGAACCTGCATCAGCCGAAGCGCCGCGCGAGGCGCACGGCGCAACGTGCGAGGGCGCACGTGGTCCCCGGGACCGCAGGCGAAAAGTATAAAAGCTTCGGGACGTTGGTATCAGACCTTCACTTCCTCGCCGGTGTTGGCATCGGTGATGGTGAACTTTTCCCGGTGCATCGTCGGGTCGGGTTTGAATGAAAGACGTCCGCCGTAACGGCGTTCGATATCGACGAGCAGTTCTTCGTCCTCGGTGCGCAGGCGCTGGAGCAGGTCGGGATTCACGATGACTTTGATTTCGTGGATGGTGTCGATGTGTTTGCGCATTACGGCGTGGAGGGCACGCTGGAGTTCGACGCTCATGGTCATGGTGTTCTTGATGAGACCGCGGCCTTCGCAATACGGGCAGGGGTCGAATTGCGACATGCGCATACTTTCGGCGGCGCGCTGGCGGGTCATTTCCATGAGCCCGAGTTGCGAGATCGGCAACACGTGAGTGCGGGCCTTGTCGCGTTTGAGTCGCTGGCGCATGCGTTGGTAAACGGCCTGCTGGTCCTTGCGCGACTTCATGTCGATGAAATCGGCCACGATAAGTCCGCCGATGTTGCGCAGGCGCATCTGGCGCGCAATTTCATCCGCTGCCTCGAGATTGGTCTGCAGAATGGTCTTCTCCACGTCCTTGCCGCCTTTGTTGCGACCGGTGTTGACGTCCACGGAGATGAGCGCCTCGGTCTCATCGATGACGATATAGCCGCCGCACTTGAGCCAGACCTGGCGGTGGAAGGCTTTCTCGATCTGTTTGTTGACGCCGTATTTGTCGAAGATGTGCTGTTCCTCGTTGTAAAACTGGATGCGTTTCTTTGAACGCGGGGAAACTTGTGCGACGAGCTCCTGCATGCGCTCGACGGATTGGAGGTCGTCGCAAATGACGGCTTCGACTTCCTCGGTGAGGAAATCGCGCACCGTGCGCTCGACCAGATCCGGTTCCTCGAAGAGCTGGTAGGGTGAGCGCTGCGATTCCATGTTTCGCTCGATCTCGGACCATTGTTCGAGGAGCAGGTGCAAATCCCTCACGAAAAAGCGTGAGCGTTGGCCGGCCCCGACGGTGCGGATGATGACGCCCATGCCTTCGGGAATTTCCAGCTCATTGAGGATTTTACGCAGGCGCTCGCGCTCCTTCGGGTCGTCGATCTTGCGCGAAATGCCACATTGCGGGCTGTAGGGCATGAGGACGAGATAACGTCCGGGCATGCTGATATTCGTGGTGATGCGCGGGCCCTTCGTCCCGATGGGACCTTTGCTGACTTGGACCATGATGTCCGATCCCGGCGGATAGATGGTCGGGATATCCTTGGCCGTGATTTTCTTCGGGATCTTCTTTCCCGTGTTGCGCCGGACCTCTTCGATGCCGCTGTCGAGCGCGGCAGGGATGGCATCCCAGAAATGCAGGAAGGCATTTTTCTCGAAGCCGATGTCGACGAACATGGCTTTGAGACCCTGCTCGATATTCTTCACGCGGCCCTTGTAAATCGAGCCGGCGATGTTGCGGTCGGAGACGCGCTCGACGTTGTATTCTTCGAGTTGGCCGTCCTCGAGCACGGCCACGCGTTTCTCGAGTTTCTCGGCGTTTACGATGAGGCGGGCGCCGCCGGGTGACGGGGAAAGGCCCAGGAATTTTTTGAATTTTTCGATCATAACGAAGTGATGTGTGGGTTGGGGAAAATGGTTAGTTTTCTTTTTTGCGACCGCCGAAGAGGCGTTGGAAAAGTCCTTTTTTCTTCTCTACCGGGCGTTCTTGCGGCGGGGCAAATTCTGTCGGGGCGGCGGCCGGGGGGCCGTCCGTGGCGGTCTCTTCCGGCGGCGCATCGGCCAAGGCGGCGGGGATGGGGCGTCCGAAGTCCACGCTCGAGACAAACTGGAAGCTGCCTTTGGCCGGCTCGAGTGCGGCGACTTCGACCGCCTCGCCTTCTTCCATTTTGAAAATGTCGGCGAGGATTTTCGCGGCGATCGGGGCGGCCACGCCGCCGCCGGATTGGGCGCCCTGCACGATCACCGCCACGGCATAGCGGGGCTTTTCGTAGGGAGCGAATGCGATGAACCACGTGTGGTTGTCTTTGACGCGCCCTCGCCAGAACTGCGCGGTGCCGGTTTTTCCCGCCACCTCGTAATTTTTGATGCGGGCCGAGGCGGCGGTGCCACCGCCCCGATTGACCACATCCCACATGCCGCGGCGGACGCGTTCGATTTCCTCGGGGGTGAATCCGCTTTCGACGAGGTTGGCGCGGATTTTGATCGGTTCCTGACGGACCGTTGTGCCGTCTTGGGCGACGACTTTGTCCACCAAACGCGGGTAGTAACTTGTGCCGCCATTGGCCACGGTCGCGGTGGCCAAGGCCATCTGCAGCGGCGTGGTCAGCACGTAGCCCTGCCCGATCGAGGCATTGGCGGTTTGTCCGCTGGACCAGCGCTCGCGCGGGTAATTGGCCCGCATCCACTCGGGGCCGGGGAGGATACCGGCGGCATCGCCGCTGAGTGGCAGTCCGCTTTTTTGCCCGAAGCCGAGCATGTTGCCCACGGCGACAATGTTGTCGATGCCGGCGGCGTTGCCGTATTGGTAAAAAAACGCGTTGCACGAGACGCGGATGGCAGACTCGAGATCGATCGTGCCGTGGGAGCCGTTTTTGTCGGCGATCCAGCACTTCATCGGCGTGTTGCCGTAGGTGACAACGCCGGTGCAGGTGAAACGGCGGTCTTCCAAGCCGGCGCGCAACCCGGCCAGAGCGGTGGGAATTTTGTAGGTCGAGCCGGGAGCGTAGGCGCTCGTGGCGCGGTTGATGAGCGGATCGGTCGGGTCCTGGGTGAGTTCGCTCCACGCGGCCGCAGGGATGGCCGGGATGAAAATGTTCGGGTCGTAGGAGGGGACGCTGGCCATGGCGAGGATGTCGCCGTTGTTCGGGTCGACCACGACCGCGGCGGCGCGTCCGACGGCCCGCAAGGCTTTCTCCGTGATGTATTGAATGCGTGCGTCGATGGTCAGCTGGACATTGCTGCCTTGTTTGGCCGGCTCGAGACCGACCTCGCCCTCGATCACACCCTTGGCATTGCGCTGGAGAATACGCGCTCCCGGGGAGCCGCGGAGATCGTCGTTGTAGAAGAGTTCGATCTGCGCTTTGCCCTCGGTGTCCGGTTGGTAAAAGTTGAATTGCGAGGCTTCTTCCTTGTCGATTTCCTTGGGTGGACCGACATAGCCGAGCAGATGCGCCCCCAGCGCCCCGTAAACATAGCGCCGCACCGGGCGCACCGTGACATTGACACCCGGCAGCTCGACATCGTGCTCGGACAACCGTGCCATGGTCTCGAAATCAAGATCCTCCATGTAGGTGAAGGGCACCTCGGTGTTGTTGCGGAAATGCAGCCGCAGCTGCCGCGGATTGTAGGCACGGGCCAAACCGAGCTTGGCGAGTTGCGGCATGATGAGCTCGTCCACGATCTTCACAATGTCCGGCTCGGACTTCTCGGTCATCATGCCCGCGACTGTCGTGCGGTAATGGTGGCGGGGGACGGTGCCGAAGCGCGCGCGGTAATCACGCACGATGTCCGGCAGGTAAAACTCCACCGCGTTGCTGGCGCGGTTCTGGGCGAGGGGAATCCCTTGGCGGTCGGTGATTTCACCGCGCACGGCGGGCAAGCGCACGTTGACCTGCGAGTTGTTGCGGATGCGCGAGGTGTATTCCGAGCCGCGCGCCACCTGCACATACCAGAGGCGTCCGATCAGCATCAGAAAACAGGCCGCCGCGATCGTGGCGAGCACCGCAATACGAAACTCGTGCGATCTCCGGATCATGGGATCGTCCTTCTCTGGCGTCGGGGCTCGGCCCGGGAGCCCTCCGGCAGAAGTTGGTAAAAAACATAGAGGAGCGGTGCCACGAAAAGCGCCATGAGGGCCGGACCGAAGATTTGCAGCAGGACGGTGCCGTTGAGGAAGAACTCCTCCCGCCGCAGGCAGACCATGAGATACTGCAGCATCACAAGCAACAGCGTGACCGCACCCGACATCAGACAGTGAATTTCCCACCGTCCCCGGGGTGACATCATCCGCATGATTTGCAGCACCGAACCCACGAAAATATAGAAGACCATAGACCAGCCGAGTCCGATTTCAACCTGCTCGCCCGCGACGTGCAGCGCGGCCAGATCGCTCACCAGCCCGGTGTAAAGGGCCAGACCGAGCACGGCGGGAAACGGCAACGAAAGCGCTCCGAGACAAAAGATCGCCGGCACGACGAGCAGGCGGGCACCGCCGAGGAAGGACGCCTCGGGAAGGAACTCCTGCGCGATCACGCCCAGGTAAATGGCGGCGACGAGGACAATGACGCGGATCATTGGACTCCGAGGACGACGAAAACGTCATCCAGTTGGGAGAAATCCGCCGCGGGTTCGACTATGGCTTGGCCGTCGAGTTCGCGCGGGCGGAATTCCTTGATGAC
>JBILDG010000102.1:0-6585 GCA_044352715.1 Chthoniobacterales bacterium
TGACCCGGCGTTTGCTTCCTGCGCCGGAGCGGCACGGGATGCTTCGCTCTACGACCAGCAGGGCTGCCTTTCGCCGCAGGTCTTTTACGTGCGGGAGACGGTGCCGGGATTGGCCCGTGCTTATGCGGAGAAGTTGGCGGATGCGATGGAGGAATTCCGTCGCTCTTGTCCCCGCAGTTCACTCACGGTCGAGGAGAAGGCGGCGATTGCCAACCTCCGTGCCGCTTACCGTTTCCGCGCGGCCGGTGACCTGCGCGTAGCCCTGTGGGAGGGTGGAGAAGCGATGGATTGGACGGTTATTTACGAGGAAGATGCGTGGTTCACCGCTTCGCCGCTCAATCGTGTCGTGTTCGTGAAACCGTTGCCGGACAACCTCCCCGAGGCGATGGGGCCGGCGCTCGGATTTGTCGGTGCGGTCAGCCTGTGGCCCTGCACGGAAGCCGTGGCCGACCGCTTCGCCGCGCTGTGTCCCTCACGATTTTGCGCGATCGGCCGCATGCAAGATCCGCCGTGGACTTGGCACAATGGCGGGGTTGCGTCTTTGCATTCTTTGGTCAAGTGGGTTGATTTCGAGCCGTGAGGCGGTTTGACTGGTCGTTCGCATGGCCAAAGAAGAATCCATTCCAGCTGAAGGTGTCGTGGTCGAGGTGCTGCCCGGCACCATGTTCCGCGTAAAACTACCGAACGACACCATCATGTTGGCCCACATCGGCGGCAAAATGCGCAAACATTTCGTCCGTATCGTGCCGGGCGACAAAGTGCAGGTGGAAATTTCGCCTTACGATCTGACCAAGGCGCGGATTGTTTACCGCGAGCGGTAAGCTACCGGTCGCACTCGCCCATCACGAAGTCGATGCTGCCGAGGATGGCGGGGACGTCGCTGACGTAATGTCCGGGCAGGAGCTTGGGGACGATGCTGAGGTTGGCGAAGCTGGGGGCCCGGATTTTCAGGCGGTAAGGCACACCACCGCCTTTGCTGTGGATATAGAAGCCGAGTTCGCCCTTGGGGTTTTCCGCACCGAAGTAAACTTCGCCGACGGGGGCATCGATGCCCTGCGTGGTGATGATGAACTGATGGATGAGCTCCTCCATTTTCGTCATCACGTCGGTTTTCTTGGGCAGAATATTTTTCGGATCCTCCACGCAGATCGGGCCGGATGGCATGCGGTCGAGAGCTTGCTCAAGGATGTGCACGCTCTGGCGCATTTCTTCCATGCGGACGAGATAACGGTCGTAGCAATCACCGACCGTGCCGATGGGAACTTCGAAGTCGTATTGTTCGTAGCCGATGTAGGGGTGGACTTTGCGCAGATCGTGGTCGATGCCCGAGCCGCGAAGGTTGGGACCGGTGAGACCATAGGCGATGGCGTCTTCCCGGCTGATGACTCCGACATTGCGCGTACGGTCGAGCCAGATGGGATTGCGGGTCAGCAGTTTGTCCACCTCGTCCAGACTCGGCAGAAGGTCGGCAATGAAGGCGCGCACTTGCGAATCAAAACCGGCTGGCATGTCCCGGGTCATTCCGCCGATGCGGGTGTAGGACGTGGTGAAGCGTGCGCCCGTGAGTTGCTCGGTCAGGTTGTAGATCACCTCGCGGTGTTTGAACGTATATAGAAACACGGTCATGGCGCCGATATCCATCGCGTAGCAACCGATACCGAGAAGATGCGAGGAAATGCGGGCGAGTTCGCTGCAGATGACGCGGATGGCCTGCCCGCGCGGGGGGAGCTCCCAACCCATGAGTTTTTCCACGGCGAGCGCGTAGGCCACGTTGTTGGCCAGCGGGGCGAGGTAATCGAGACGGTCCGTGTAGGGCACGAACTGGTTGTATTGCATGTTCTCGGCGATTTTTTCGTCGCCGCGATGCAGGTAGCCGATATCCGTGTCGGCCTTGGTGATGATCTCGCCATCCAGTTCAAGGAGGATGCGCAAAACGCCGTGGGTCGAAGGGTGCGAGGGCCCCATATTGATCGTCAACGTCTCGCCGAGTAACTCGCCTTTTTCGCGGGCTTCGATTTCGACGGCGCGGCTGCGGGCGGCCGCATCGGGTGTCTCCAAAACTGTGGACATGGCGGGGATTGTTACGTTTGCGGAGGGCTTTTGGCAACTTCCGGCCTCAGACGGCCGCCGCCAATTCATCCTCCACCCGCAAGCGCAGTTGCCCGCAGGCGGCGTCGATGTCGTGGCCTTTCTCCCGCCGGATGGTGGCAACCACGCCGCCGGCGCGGACGGTGCGGGCGAATTCCTGCTGGCGGGCGGTGGTGGGCCGGGTCCAAGGCAGGCCCTCCACGGTGTTGTAGGGGATGAGGTTCACTTTGGCGTTCAGCCGGCGGGCATGATGGGCGAGCAACCGCGCTTGCTCGGGCGAATCGTTGACGCCGGCGATGAGGATGTATTCGAAGCCGAGCTTTTGTTTGCGCTGGGCGGTGAAATAGGCGCAGGCGTCGAACAACTCGGCCAGCGGGTATTTTTTGTTCACCGGCATGATCAGCTCGCGCACTTCGTCCGTCGCGCCGTGCAGGGAAATGGCCAGCCGCACGGGGACGGAGTGTTCGGCCAGTTGGCGGATTTGCGGAGCCAGACCGCTGGTCGAAACAGTGATGTGGCGCGCGCCGATTTCGAATCCCCACGGTGCATTGAGGATTTCGAGGGCGGTGGAGAGGTTGGCGAAATTGGCCAGGGGCTCGCCCATGCCCATGAATACGATATTGTCGACCCTCTCGCCGGTGGCTTTTTCGACAGCCATCACCTGCGCGACAATCTCGCCGGCGCTCAGGTTGCGTTTCCATCCGCGCAGGCCGCTGGCGCAGAATTTGCAGCCGTAAGCGCAACCGACCTGCGTCGAGACGCAGAGCGTTTTGCGGTCGGACGTCTCGCCGTAAAGCGCGGGCGAGGCGGGGATGAAGACGCTCTCGATGAATTGTCCGTCGGGTAGACGGAAAAGAAATTTACGCGTCGTGTCTTTTGACCCGCTCATCGTCACCTGCTCGAGCTTGCCGGCGGGAAATTTCTCCGCCAGTTGCGTCCGCAGTTGCGCCGGCAGGTCGGTCATCGCCGGAAAATCCTCCACCCGCTTCTCGTGGAGCCACTCCATAATCTGACGGGCACGGTAGGGCTTGTGTCCGAGAGCACCGAGCGTATCGGTGAGCGTGGCAAGAGTTTGACCAAGCAGGGAAATCACCCCCGCACCATGACATGATCGGCCCGCGGATTCCAGCGAAGCGCACGAGCCTTGACCCGCGGGGCCGGGAAACTACCGTGGCGCCCATGCGATTTGTTTATGCGCTGAAAATTCTGTCCGTTCTCGCGCTGATTTTGTCCGCCGGATGCCAGACCACCGGCAGCACATCCGTCCGGCCCGACCCGCGTATCGCCGCGGCCATAGCGGCCGAGCGCCCCGGAAACTTTTACATCGGCCGCCGCTACTACAAAAAGGACTACAAGATGTGGGGGTGGGTGCGTCGTCCGGGCCAACCATGGAGCCAGTCGCAGTTGGTCATGCTCAACGAAAACACCAAGCTGGCGCCCGATCGCGCAGCCGGAACACTCGGAATCGACAACAATGTCGAATACCGCCTGCAGGGACGTTTCACCGGCGGGCAGGTTTACGAACCGGCCAGCAACAAGTTTTATCCGGAGTTTGTGCTGACGGGTCACGAGGTCATCTCGAATGCCCCTCCCATGATCTACAGCGACCGCCGCGCGCTGGATCCGGCGATGCGTCTGCTCGCGCCCCCTTTGTGATGGCCCGAAAAACGTTGCGAGGTTGGCGGCAAACTCCTACACGCTTGCCCACATGCCTGATTCATCGCCCGCCGTTGCCGTTTCGCTCATCGAACAACTCAACGCCTTCTTAGAGTGGACCAGCGGGGTCCTGTGGGGTCCATGGCTGCTCGTTCTCTTGGTCGGGACGCACCTCTATCTCACCTTTCGTCTCGGGATCATCCAGCGTTGGATCTGGCCGGCGATCAAACTGACCTTCCGTCCCGAGCGCCGCGCGGAGGGTGACGTCAGTCCGTTCGGCGCCCTGACCACGGCTTTGGCTGCAACCGTCGGTGCGGGCAACATCGTGGGCGTCGCGGTCGCCATCGGTGCGGGCGGACCGGGTGCGATTTTCTGGATGTGGCTCACCGGGGTGTTCGGTATCGCCACCAAATACGCGGAGGCTTTGCTCTCCGTGCAATTTCGCGTGAAAAACGAACGCGGTGAAATGTCCGGCGGCCCGATGTATGTGCTCGAGCGGGGGCTGAAAATGAAATGGCTCGGCGTGCTCTTCGCGATCTTCACCGTTATTGCCGCCTTCGGCATCGGCAACATGTTCCAAGCCAAAGCGGTCACCACGAGTGTCCTCGCGCTTTTCCCGGCGGGCACGGCGGAAATGCCCATCCGCATCACCTGCGGGCTGGTCATGGCCGCCGCCACCGGACTGGTTCTCATCGGCGGCATCAAATGGATCGCGCGCTTTTGCGAGATTCTCGTTCCCTTCATGATCATCACCTACCTTGCCGGGTGCGCGATCATTCTCGGCGTCTTCTGGCAAGAGTTGCCGGCGGCCGTCGCGCTCATTTTGAACGACGCATTCACCGGCCGTGCCCTCGGTGGCGGAGCGCTCGGAGCCGTGATCGCGGCCGGCGTGAAACGCGGATTGTTCTCGAACGAGTCCGGGCTCGGGAGCGCACCGATCGCCGCCGCCGCGGCGCGCGCCAAGAATCCCGCGCAACAAGCACTGGTGTCCATGACGGGCACCTTCTGGGACACGGTCGTTGTTTGCCTGATGACCGGACTGGTCCTCATCGTCACCGGAGCTTGGCAGAGCGGGGAACAAGGCGCGGCTATGACCAATTATGCCTTCGGAAAAATTCCCAACATCGGCGCGCCCGTGCTCACGTTGGGGCTGATCACCTTTGTTTTTTCCACGCTGATCGGCTGGTCCTACTACGGCGAAAAAGCCATGGAATATCTCGGCGGGCTCAAACTTATCCCGGCTTACCGCTGGCTCTGGGTGGTGGCGATTTTCCTCGGGGCCACGTTCCCGAGCGCATTGGTCATCAACTTTTCCGACTCGGCCAATGCGCTCATGGCCGTACCCAACTTGGTGTCGTTGCTCCTGCTCTCCGGTCTGGTCGCCCGCGAATCCAAAAAGTGGTTGGCCGATCCGGCGACGTTCGACTGATCAGCCTGACGCCCTGCGCATCGCTCATCTTTTATGGAAACACTGCTGATCGTTTTTGCGGCCGGGTTGTTTTACCTCGTCGCTTACCACACCTACGGACGCTGGTTGGCCCGAAAGATCTTCCGCTTGGATGCGTCGGCGGTTGTTCCGAGCGTCGAGCTCAATGACAACGAAGACTACGTCCCGACGGCCAAAAGCATTGTCTTCGGTCACCACTTCACAAGCATCGCGGGAACGGGTCCGATCGTAGGTCCGGCGCTGGCCATCATGTGGGGTTGGCTGCCGGCCTTGTTGTGGGTGCTTTTCGGCTCCGTGCTCATGGGCGCAGTGCATGACTTCGGCACACTTGTGGTCAGCCTGCGCAACCGCGGGATGACGGTCGGGGAAATCGCCGGCCGTTTGCTCAATCCGCGCGTGCGCATCCTCTTTCTTGTCCTGCTGTTGTTTGCCCTCTGGGTTGTGCTGGCCATCTTCGGTTGGGTCATTGCGAGCGTGTTCGTGCAGTTCCCGATGTCGATCCTGCCGGTTTTCCTGCAAATACCCATAGCCATCTGGATCGGTGTCGTGGTGCAACGGCGGGGCGGACGGCTCCTGTTGCCCAGCATTATTGCTTTGCTGCTGATGTTCGCCACAGTCTGGTTTGGCGCCGGTTGTCCGGGCTTTGCCTGGACCGGCGGCGGGCTCGGTGAAAGCATCCGCGCTCTCAACACCGTGCTCGCGGCATGGCCGATTTGGGCCTGGGTCGGCGTGCTGCTCGTCTATTGTTACTTCGCCAGCGTGTTGCCCGTGTGGGTCCTGCTGCAGCCGCGCGATTACATCAACAGCTTGCAGCTTATCGCGTCGCTTACGCTGCTGGTCGCCGGATTGGTGGTGACTGTTTTGATCGGCTCCGGTGGGGAGGCCGCGGCCTTGCCGATGGTGGCGCCGATGGTGGATTTGCATCCGCGCAACGCCCCGCCGATTTTCCCGTTCTTGTTCATCACGGTGGCGTGCGGTGCGATCAGCGGGTTCCACTGCCTCGTCAGCTCGGGCACGAGCAGCAAGCAACTGCGCAACGAAAATGACGCGCAGTTCGTCGGCTACGGTGCGATGTTGCTCGAGGGATTCCTCGCCGTGCTGGTGATCCTGTCGGTCGGTGCCGGCCTCGGGCTCGGTTGGCCGCAAGCCTATCCGGGAATGACCGGCGAAGCTTTGTGGGGAGCAGTGTATGGCGACTGGAAAGCGGTGACCGGCGGACAAGCCATCGGGGCCTTTGTCGTGGGAGCAGGCAACTTTCTGGAGGCGCTCGGCATACCCGATGCGCTGGCCACGGCGATCATGGGCGTGCTGGTGGCCAGCTTTGCCGGGACGACGCTCGACACGGCCACGCGCTTGCAGCGTTATGTGGTGCAGGAGCTGGCGGCGACTTTCGC
>JBILDG010000103.1:0-6579 GCA_044352715.1 Chthoniobacterales bacterium
GCACATTTTCCGATGCCCTCAGCCAGCATCCGAAAATTTTCAACAAGCTCTACGTCAACATGGTCAAAGCCGGTGAGCTTGGCGGTGTGATGGAGTTGGTTCTTGTCCGTTTGGCCGACTTCCAAGAAAAAGCACAAAAGCTCAAAAACAAGGTCGTATCGGCCATGTTCTACCCGATAATCGTGCTGGTGATCGCCATAGCGATCATGGCTTTTCTCTTGGTATATATCGTTCCGAAGTTTGAGCAGATTTTTGCCGACATGTTAGGAGGCAAGCCTCTACCGGCGCTGACAGAATTCGTCATAGGCACGAGCAACTTCGTGAAGGAAAACATCCTGCTTATCATTGGCGGAGCGGTGGTTTTTGCCGTTGTCTACAACGTGCTCTCGAAGGTCCCCAAGGGGCGCGCCTTTATCGATGCCGTGACACTGCGGATGCCGCTCTTTGGCGACTTGATCAAAAAAAGCGCCATTTCGCGTTTCAGCAGGACTCTTGGCACGCTCGTGACCAGTGGTGTTCCCATCCTGCAGGCCCTCAACATTACGCGTGACACTGCTGGCAACGTGGTGCTTTCAAACTCGATCCAAAACATTCACGACAGCGTGAAGGAGGGCGAATCCATTGTTGCGCCGCTCGAGAAAAGTGGCATTTTCCCCCCGATGGTCGTCAGCATGATCGACGTGGGCGAGGAAACCGGCCAACTGCCTGAAATGTTGCTCAAAATTGCCGATGTTTACGATGATGAAGTCGATAATACCGTGGCTGGTTTAACCTCGCTGCTCGAGCCGATCATGATTGTATTTTTGGCCGTCGTGGTCGGAACAATCGTCATCGCGCTGTTCTTGCCGCTCATCAGTATCATCAGCGGGTTGCAAGGCGCTTAAAGCTTGCCTGCAATTTTAGCTGGCGGCAGCGCTCAGACCGCGAGGATTTTGTCCAGTCCGCCCTGGCAAATCTGCGACCATGACTCCAAGCGTTCGCGTCGCGGGGCGAGTTCCGCCGGGGTGAGAAACTCCAGATCGCAGATGGCATCTTCGCGCGGCCGGATGTCGGGGGCGTTCAAGTCGATGACATGGACGATGCCAAGGTGAACGCGTCCGACTTCGGTGGCATCATCATTGAGCAAGGCGGCAACTTTCTGGGTGTAGGAGCCGGTGATTTCGAGTTCCTCGTGCAATTCCCGCTCGACAGCGCGGTTGTAGGCTGTTTTGTCGAAATGTGCGGCATGCGTGTCGCCATCATTGATATGCCCGCCGATGCCGATGGAGCCTTTGGCGTGCAGGCGGGCTTCGCCGCCGGATTTGCCGCGGGTGTAAAAGAGAACGCGACCGCCATGACGTATGACCAAATAAGGAATCAGCTGTTTGTGTGAGGGGTCATTTTCGGCCGCTGAGCGCGGAAGAAAGAGGTTATTGGCAGGATCAAGGAGCGCAGGAATGTAGCGGTTGGTGTCAAAGCAAAGACCTTCAAACAGGCCGATGTTTTCAAGAGTTGAGCGGGGAACGACGAGAACGTTTTCTTCGGAAGCTGACATGACGGTGAAGCCTAACGATAAGACTTTTTTTGGCGATCCGGAAAAAGTTGCTCCGACGCGCCCTTGCCAGCACGACAGGGCGAATTAAACTTCGTCCCATGTCTGTCCCGGATTTCGTGCACCTTCATGTCCATACCGAGTATTCGATGCTGGATGGTGCCGTGCGCGTCGCTGACTTGATGCGCAAAACCCGTGATTCGGGCATGAAGGCTGTCGGCATGACGGACCACGGGGTGCTTTACGGCGCGGTGGAATTCTACAAAGAGGCGCAAAAGGCCGGGGTGAAGCCGATCCTTGGATGTGAGCTTTATATCGCGCCGGGTTCGATGCATGAGAAGAAGTCTTCCTCTGGCAAGGATGCGGCTTTTCACCTCACCGTGGTGGCGGAGACGAACGAAGGCTGGGCGAATTTGATCAAGTTGGTCAGCGCGGCACATCTCGAGGGCTTTTACTACAAGCCGCGGGTGGACAAAGAGTTGCTGGCGCATCATGCCAAGGGGTTGATCGGTCTGAGCGGCTGCCTGAAAAGCGAAATCAACAGCGCGCTCCAATTGGGCGATCCGAAACGCGGACGAGAGTTGGCGGGTCAATACCGCGACATCTTCGGTGCGGAGAATTTTTTTCTCGAGATCCACGACCATGGATTGGATGCGCAGCGCGAGTGCAACAGCCAGTTGATTCGTTGGAGCACGGAGTTGGGGCTCGGACTGGTTGCGGCTAACGACGTGCATTTTCTCGAACGATCGCACCATGAGGCTCATGACGTGATGGTATGCATCGGCACGGGGGCCAACGTGCAAGACGAACGCCGCCTGCGTTACCTGCCGGAGCTCTATTTGAAGACGCCGGCGGAGATGGCGGAAATTTTCGGGGAAATCCCTGAGTCGATGGCGAACACGGTCCGCATTGCCGAGCGGTGTGGCGTGACGATGGAGTTTGGCAAGTCACGCTTCCCGGTCTTTCATCCACCCGAGGGTAAAACACGGGAGGGCTACTTGCGCGAGCTGTGCGACGAGGGGTTTCTCCGCCGCTACGGCAGCAGCGCCGGCCCGGAGTTGCACGAGCGGCTGGAATACGAGCTTGGCGTGCTCGAGAAGCTCGGTTTTACCAGCTACTTTCTCATCGTCTGGGACTTTATTCATTACGCCAAGCAGCAGGGTATCCCGGTCGGTCCGGGACGCGGTTCCGCCGCCGGCAGCATGGTGGCGTATGTGCTCGGCATCACCGATCTCGATCCGGTGCGCTACGGTCTGATCTTCGAGCGCTTTCTCAATCCCGAGCGCGTGAGCCCTCCAGATATCGATGTGGACTTTTGCCAGGCGCGTCGCGGCGAAGTGATTGAGTATGTTCGGCGCAAATACGGTGAGCGTTGTGTGTCTCAGATCGTCACGTTCAACCAACTCGGGGCAAAGAGTGTGGTCCGCGATGTGGCGCGAGTGCTTGGTTACAGCTACGGGGATGGCGACCGCATTGCCAAGATGATCCCCAACGAGTTGAACATCACTCTCGCCACAGCCAGGGAGAAGAACCCCGAGTTGCGTCAGGCCATCGAAAGCGAGCCTGGAACGCAGCAGCTCTGGGGCTACTCCACGGTTCTTGAAGGACTCTCGCGCAACGCGGGCATCCATGCGGCAGGTGTCGTGATCGGCGATCGCGACCTGTCGGATATCATTCCGCTGAGCCGAGGCAAGGAAAACGAGGTTGTCACGCAGTTTTCCATGGAGCCTCTCACGGACTTAGGGATGCTCAAGATGGACTTCCTCGGGTTAAAAACGCTCACGGTGATACGTGACGCAGAGGAGTTGATCCGTCGCAAGGTTCCGGATTTTTCGATCGAGAAAGTGCCGGTGGATGACCAAGCGGCGTTCGACGTTCTCAACCGCGGCGAAACGGTCGGTATATTCCAGTTTGAAGGTGGCATGGCGCGCTACTGCCGGAATTTCGGCTTCGGCAGCTTGGACGATATGAACGCTCTATGCGCGCTGTATCGCCCGGGCCCGATGGCATTGATTCCGGATTACATCAAGCGGAAGAAGGGTGAGATGAAGATCAACTATGACCACCCGTTGCTGGAGAAGGTCGCCAAAGAAACTTACGGCATCCTGATTTACCAGGAGCAAGTGCAGCAGGCGGCCAACCTGCTGGCCGGTTACAGCCTCGGCCAAGCCGATCTGTTGCGACGCGCCATGGGCAAAAAAGACAAGGAAAAGATGGCTAAGGAGCGGGAGGTATTTGTCGCCGGCTGCAACAAGCACAACGGGATTCCCGAAAAGAAGGCGGCGGAAATCTTCGACTTGTTGGAGAAATTTGCCGACTACGGATTCAACAAAAGCCACAGTGCCGCCTATTCGCTGATCAGCTACCGCATGTGCTGGCTCAAGGCGCATTATCCCGTCGAGTTCATGTGCGCGGTGTTGAGCAACGAAGTCAACGACACGGACAAGATTTCATTTTATGTCGATGAGACCAAACGGATGGGGCTGGAACTCCTGCCGCCAGATTTGAACAAAAGCATGCTCAAATTCGCGCCAGAAGAATACAATGGTGCGATGGCGGTCCGTTTCGGTTTGAGCGGCATCAAAAACGTGGGTGAGTCTGCCATGGCGGACGCGGTGGCGGAGCGTGAAGCCAATGGTATGTTTGCTTCCATGGAGGATTTTGCCGCGCGCATGGATCCACGGACGGTCAACCGCAAGGCCCTGGAGTGCCTGGTCAAATGCGGGGCTTTCGATTTCACCGGAGAGGAGCGCGCCCAGATGGTCGAAGATCTGGAGCCGGTGCTGGCGGCGAGCGCCGCGCGACATAAAGACCGCTCGGCGGGACAGCAAAGTCTTTTTGGCGAGGAGACATTGCCTTCAACAGCCAAAGCCGGAGGACGTCGTCGTGCGCAGCCGTTCAGTGAACCGGAGCTGCTTTCTTTTGAAAAAGAGCTGCTCGGCTTTTATGTCACAGGCCATCCGCTCGATCCTTACCGCGGGTCGTTGGACAACTCCAAGTTCACTCCGGTCTCGGCTTTGGAGGAAATGGACGACCGGGCTACGGTGACCGTGGCGGGGCTTCTCGACACCGTGGAAAAGAAATTCACCAAGTCCACCGGAAAGCCGTGCGCATTCCTCACGCTCGAGGATTTCACAGGCAAGCTTGAGGTGCGTGTTTGGAGCGAAGCTTTCGAAAAGTATGCGGGCCAGCTTGTTCCCGGCAAGGTCGTGCAGGTGACGGGGCGCCTTGACAAGCGTGACGACAAGCCGGCGGTGACTGCGGCGGAGATGAAGTCTGTGCCGATGGCTCCAGGTAGTGAGAAACCTGTTGTTTTACGATTGCCCTGCGGACGAACGGGGAGGCGGGAATTGGAGGATTTGCGTTCAGCCATCCTTGATTATCCCGGAAGGCGTCCGCTGGTGCTCGAGTTTGTCGCCCGGGACGGGCGCACACGCCGTGTGCATACAGGCGAGCAGTTCCGGGTCGGTAACGAGGAGAGATTGCGCGCCAAGCTCCATGGTCTTCTGGTCAACTGAATCTCTCATTTATGATCCATCAATTGCACACGGGGGATCCAGCCCCCGATTTCGAAGCGGTCGCGGTCGGGGCCGAATACGGCACGGGAACTAAAGTAAAACTATCCGACTTTCGCGGCGAGCGTCTGGTTCTTTATTTTTACCCCAAGGACGACACCCCGGGGTGTACAAAGCAGGCCTGCGGAATCCGCGATGCCTGGTCGGAGATAACCACAAGCAATGCGACCATCTTCGGTGTGAGTGTGGATGATCCCGCCTCCCACGCGAAGTTTATCGACAAATACAAACTTCCATTTGCTTTGTTGTCCGATTCTCACCATCACATGGTGAATGCTTACGGTGTATGGGTGGAAAAAAGCATGTATGGAAAGAAATACATGGGTACGGAGAGAAGCACTTTTGTTATCGGCCGGGATGGTCGCATCGACCAGATCCTGCGCAAAGTGGCGCCGGCCGAGCATGTTAACTTGCTGATGCCAGCCCTCGCATGAGTCGTCCTGCGTTGCTCGCCGCATATGAGAAGCTTGCCGCATTGCTCGGGAAGCTCCCTGGCTCTTTGCAGGAGCCGATTCTGCGGGAGTTGGATCCGATCAAAGAAATCTTTCTGCTTCAGCGCGCACCTCGCATCGCCGTGCTAGGCGATCTGGGCGTTGAGCTTCCGGCGTTGGTCAATGCTTTGGCCGGCACGGCTGTGTTGCACGCGCCCTTGGCGCGAGGCTCATGGACCGCAGCGCGGGGAGCAGGCATGGTGGAGTTTGCCGATCTGCGCGGCCCCGGGGAGATCGAGGGGAAACCTGTGGATCTTTATTTGTTTGTCGCCAAGGAGGGGACTGGCGCTGATGCAGCGAAGCATGCCGCCGATGTGCTGGCTGGTGCTGCGCCAGGCGAAGGGGCCAGTCCGGCTGGGCTTGTCGTTCTGGAAATAGGAGAGACCGACAATCGAGAGGGCGTCCTACGTGAACTCTCGGCCGCGGGAGCCGCGCAATCAGTGCTTTTCTTCTCAAAGCTCGAACGTGCCGGGGTGGAGGAGGGATTTGCCCGGAGTGCTGTGGCTGTCTTGGGAGATCGTCTTTGCGATTATGTGCCGGAGGGAGCTCAACTTGAAATGGCCCGCTTCTTCGGGGCTCGGGAAGCGCAAGCCCGCTTGGCTGCCACGGTGCTCAAGTCTTTCGGTGCGGTGGCCGGTGTGATTGGAATGAACCCGCTGCCTTTGGCCGATTTTCCAGTTTTGCTCGCGCTGCAGATGTTCATGGTTTCGTTGATTATTTACACCAGCGGGCGGGAGTTTTCGCTGCGCCTGGCCGGCGAGTTTGTGGCCTCGCTGGGTATTGGATTTGGTGCCGGGTTGCTTTTCCGTGAAACGGCTCGCGCTGCCGTGAAGATCCTGCCGGTTTGGGGGCACATGATTTCCGGCGGCGTGGCGGGAGCTGGAACCTATGCCCTCGGGCGGGCGGCCATCGCTTACTATATCGAGGGCAAACGACCGATGCGCTTGTCTGGCAAATGGCTCCACGGTTCACGGCAGACGCC
>JBILDG010000009.1:0-20733 GCA_044352715.1 Chthoniobacterales bacterium
CGAGTTGGTGGTGGACGAATTGAAGATTTTGAACAAGGCGGACGTGCTGCCGTTCCCGCTCGACGAGCAGATTGCCAACGAAGACCTGCGCCTGACGCATCGCTACCTCGATCTGCGGCGTCCGGGCATGGCGTCGAACCTGCGCCTGCGCCACCGCGTGATCAAAACCGTGCGCGATGTGCTCGATGCGGACGGATTTTGGGAGATCGAGACGCCCATTCTCAGCAAGAGCACACCCGAGGGCGCGCGCGACTTTCTTGTGCCGAGCCGGCTGAATCCGGGGAGTTTTTACGCGTTGCCGCAGGCGCCGCAGCAATACAAGCAGCTGTTGATGGCGGCGGGAGTGGAGAAGTATTTCCAGATTGCGCGGTGTTTCCGCGACGAGGATTTGCGGGCCGACCGCCAGCCGGAATTCACGCAGGCGGATATCGAGATGAGTTTCATCACGGCGGAGGACATCTTCGCCTTGATCGAAAAGATGTTCGTGGCCGTGTTCCGCGAAGCGTGGGGTGTCGAGATCAAGACGCCGTTCCTCCGCATGACGCATCGCGAGGCGATGGACCGCTTCGGTAGCGACAAACCCGATACGCGCTGGTCGCAGGAGATCGTGGAGGTGGGCGATGTTTTTGCGGGAACAGAATTCAAGGTCTTCCGCGGTGCGCTTGACGGCGGCGGCGTGGTGCGGGCGCTCAATGCCAAGGGATTGGCCAAGATCACGACGGGGCAGATCGAGGAGTTGACCGAAATGGCCAAGCAATTCGGGGCCAAGGGACTCGCCTTCATCAAATGCGAAAACGGCGAGTGGAAGTCGCCGATCGTCAAATTCTTCACCGACGCGGAGAAAGCCGCGCTCAAAGAGCGGCTCAACATCGAAGAGGGTGACCTCGTGCTGTTCGGCGCGGACAAATGGGAGACCGTGTGCGAAGTGCTCGGGCGCGTGCGCCTTCGCGCGGTTGAGTTGCTCGGTATCAAGTATGATCCGAAGCGTCTGGATTTCCTTTGGGTGGTGGATTTTCCGCTGCTGGCGTGGAGCGAGGAGGAGCAGAAGTGGAATGCGGTGCACCATCCGTTCACCCGTCCGAAGGCCGAAGACATCGCGTTGCTCGAAGCGGGCAAGTTCGGTGAAGTGCGCGCCGAGGCTTACGACATCGTGCTCAACGGGGTGGAAATCGGCGGCGGCAGCATCCGTATCCACGAGGCGGATTTGCAATCAAAGATGTTCGGCGTGCTCGGAGTGAACGAGGAGATGCAGGCGGCAATGTTCGGGCATCTGCTCAAGGCCTTCCGCTTCGGTGCACCGCCGCACGGCGGGATCGCGCTGGGCTTGGACCGTCTGGTCATGTTGCTGGCGCACGCGGAGTCCATCCGCGACGTGATTGCCTTCCCGAAAAACAACCGCGGGGTCGAGTTGATGACCAGTTCGCCGTCGGTCGTCGATTTCAAGCAGTTGCGCGAGCTTTATATCGCCACGACCAAGAAAGCTTAGTCCGGAATGAGCAGCGGACTGGATTTGTCGGTCGCCAAAATGCGCGCCGCGGGATTGTCCGATGCGGCGGAGGCATCGTTCGCGCGGGCGTGGCGTTTGGCCTCGACCGGTGAAGCAGGGCTGTTGCCCGAGGATGACCTTACACCGGCTGAAGGCCTCCCGTCTCTGGCGGAGGTTGCCGGCCGTGATCCGGATGCTACGCTTTTCGACAAGCTCTGCGTGATCAAGCTGAACGGCGGCCTCGGCACGAGCATGGGTTTGGAGCAGGCCAAGTCGCTCATCCCGGTGAAGGATGGTCTCACGTTCCTCGACTTCATCGCTCGGCAGATTTTGTGGCTGCGCAAAACCCACGGCACACGCGGTCCGCGTTTCCTGCTGATGGACAGCTTCAACACGTCGACCGACACGCTGGAGTATCTGTCGAAGTATCCGGATTTGTCATCGGACGGACGGATCGATTTTCTGCAAAACAAAGTGCCGAAGCTGCGGGTCGACACGTTGGAGCCGGTGGAATGGCCCGACGATCGTGATTTGGAGTGGTGTCCGCCCGGTCATGGGGATTTGTATCCCTCGCTGCTCGGCTCGGGTTGGTTGGAGCGGTTGGCGTCGGAGGGCGTCGAATACTTGTTCGTGTCGAACAGCGACAATCTCGGCGCGACGGCCGATGCGGGCTTGCTCGGATATTTTGCGCAGAGCGGGTTGGCTTTCCTGATGGAAGTGGCGGAGCGAACGGCGTCCGACCGCAAGGGAGGTCACTTGGCGCGGCGCAAAAGCGACGGGCGTCTCGTGCTGCGCGAGGTGGCGCAGTGTCCGAAGGGTGATCTCGACGCGTTCCAAGACATTGCGCGTCACCGGTATTTCAACACCAACTCGCTCTGGTTGCGCGTGGATGCTTTGCGTGCGGCGCTGGCGGAGCACGATGGGGCATTGCCGTTGCCCCTCATCAAAAACACCAAGACGGTCGATCCGCGCGATGCCGCCTCACCGAAAGTGCTGCAACTGGAGACGGCGATGGGCGCGGCGATCGAGTGCTTCAAAAAATCCGGCGCGGTCTTGGTGCCTCGTGCGCGCTTCGCCCCGGTGAAAACCACGGGCGACTTGCTTGCGCTGCGATCCGATGCCTACGCAGTGACCGACGACCAGCGTCTGGAACTTGTGGCTGAGCGAGGTGGACTGCCGCCGGAGGTTGTTCTGGACGACCAGCACTACAAATTGCTCGCCGGACTCGAGGCGGGATTCGGTCAATCGGCGCCGTCGCTCAAGCAGTGCAAACGCTTGGCCGTGAGCGGTCCTTGGAAATTTGATGAGGGTGTCTGTTGCGCCGGCAAGGTGAGCTTCGACAATGCCACCGGTGAAACGGCCCGCGCCAAGCCGGGCAGTTATTGCGATACGGCGGTCAATCCGTAGCGCGCTTCGATTTTTGCGACAGCCCAGGCGGCGTGCTCGCGGACGAGCGGTTCGTGGTCGTGCGCTGCGGTGTGCAGAGCCGGCAAATCTTCCGGTGTTCCGACATTGCCCAGAGCGACGCAGACATTGCGGAGGAAGCCGCGGCGTTTGGCGCGGAGGATGGGTGAACGGCGGAAAAGGACCTTGAAGCCGGGGTCATCGAGGGTGAGCAGTTCGCGGAGAGGTTTTTCCAGAATATCCGGGCGCGGTTGCAAAGCCGCATCGCGCGAGGCCTGGGCAAAGCGGTTCCACGGGCAGGCGTCGAGGCAATCGTCGCAGCCGAAGATGCGGTCGCCCATCGCCTCGCGAAATTCTTCCGGAATGGGACCTTTGTTTTCGATGGTGAGGAAAGAGATGCAACGACGCGCGTCGAGCTGATGCGGTGCCGTGATGGCGTCGGTGGGACAGGCCTCGATGCAGCGCGTGCAGCGTCCGCAACGGTCGGGAAGCGGCTCGTCCGGCTCGAACTCCAGCGTGGTAAAAATGACGGAAAGGAAAAACCACGTGCCGAGTTGCGGATGTATGCCCATGGTGCTTTTGCCGTGCCATGAGACGCCGCAAGCTGCGGCCCAATCACGCTCAAGCACCGGACCGCTATCGACAAAGCAGCGCTGCCTGCCGCCGGATCCCGCCATGCGGTCGGAGAGGGCCTCGAGCCGCGGACGAATGACCTCGTGGTAATCGTCGCTCCATGCGTAGCGGGCGAGGCGGCCGGTGCCGGAAGCGATCGGAGGATCTTTATGAAAATAGTTCGTGGCCAAGACCACCACGGACTGCACGCCGGACAGGACGCGGTCGGGGCTCATGCGGTCTTCGGCCGTGCGCTGCATCCATTCCATGGAAGCTTGGTTTCCTGCTTCCAGCCATTTCTTCAAGGCGTCCGCGTGTGGTGCGTGTCCGGTTTTGGCAAAGCCGCACAGAGCAAAGCCTACCTCCTTCGCTGCGGTGCGGATCTGATCTTTATTCATAACCGACCCACGAAGTGCATGTCGGCATGCCCGTGCGTTCGCACAAGACCCGTAGGTCGCCGTTGGCCATGCGTAATGCTCTCGTACAAGACGCTTTTTAGAATACTAAACTTACTGGCTTTCGGGCTTTTTATGGGGCTGCAAAGTCGCGAAGTAAGCGGATGGAATTAATCCCAGAAGAGCTCCACCAAACAGAGCCAGAACTCCTGCAATCAAGGCCAACACGATTTAAAGGAGTCAGCAAAGATTTTAGCTTTAAAATCCAGAAAGCTAGAAGCGGGCAAACGGCAATTGACACCGCAGCGCCAAGTATTAGTCCCTCGTTGAAACCAGCGCCAAACAAAGTGCCCGCAATCGAGCCCACAATAAAGTTTGCCAGCAACAATACGAGTAGGCCGAAGAGATATAAACCAACCGCTTGGCCAATAGATTTCTTTAGAGATAAATTTAAGAAAGAATTGTTCATGGGATTAGGCTGATCAGTCATACCGTTAGCAAATCTCAAATAGGCAACCTTCTCCGCAAGCACCAATTCGGCGACCGCGCACAAGGCACACCGTTAACGCCTGCTTGATCGCTCAGCTGTTTGCTGAATGCGCTCCATGGCGGCTTGGCGCCCGTCCTGCAGCCACGACTCAAGCGATTCCGTGAAGCGCGTCCGGTCTTGGCAAGGCCGCAGGGAGCAAAGCCAACCTCTCTGGCCGCGGCGCGGTCAGAGCTTGTTCAGCTTGGTGATCCGGGTGCCTTGGAGCCATTCGTGCACGAAGATGTTGCCTGCCTTGTCGGCATGCAGGCCGTGCGGACTGTTCAACTTGCCTTCTTCAATGTCCTCCAGGGGTGAGATCACGTTGTCGCCGTCACGGCGATTCGGCCAACCGGGAACCTGCGAGTAGGCGCTGCCGTCGGCAAAGGTGCCGATGACATTGTCATTCTTGTCGAGCACATGGACGCGGCCTTTCAATTCGGCCACCACCAGGTGATCACCGGTCAGGCTGAGAGCCGAGGGTGTGTGCAGGATACCGTCGATGACGCGCAGGAATTTGCCCTCGTTGCTGTAGACAACAAGGCGGTGGTTGCTGCGGTCCGCGATGTAGATCTCAGGGTTCGGTTTGCGGGTATCCACGAGGATCCAGTGCGGCTCCTTGAACGAACCGCAGGCCGCTTCGGTGCCGTCGAAAGCAAACTGCAGTTCAAGGTTTGGACCGAAGCAGAAGACCTTGTTGCCGCCGCTTTCGCCCGGCGTGTAAAGGCCGTAGCCGTCGGTCACCCACAGGTTCCCGGTCGTCGGGTCGACGCTCATGGCGGTGACCTTCAAGCGCTCGTCGCCCACCTTGAAGTCGGCGTGGCCGATTCGCTTGATTAGCTTGCCGTCCAGGGTGTTTTTGCTGATTGTCCCTTGTTCCAGATTGAGGTCCCAGAGCCACTCCCCTTCGTTGTCCCGGCTGATGGTCAGACAGTGGATCTGTTCGCCGGAGAGTTCAAGGTTTCGGACCTGCTCGCCGGCGGGCGAGAAGACTCTCACGTGGGGTGCGCTGTTGAAGGAAAAATAGAGGTTGCCCGCGCTGTCCTCCGCAATGCCGCCGTGCGAGTGGGCGCCGTCGCCGTTTTGACCACCCCAGTTGCCTTGCCACTGGTAACGAAGAGTTTGGGCTTCGAGGATCATCTGCTTGGTGTTGGTGTGGTTTTTTGATGTCGGCCGGCGGCCGTAGGGAATCTACCTGCCTTGGGGGAAAGGAACCGGACACAACTAACTGCCCCCTTGACCGACAGGCAATCGTATTACGAGGCCATGGCCCAGACGAGGGGAAAGTGCGGTTGAAGCCTCATGCCACTACCGCAGCCGCCTATGGATCATCATTCGACGCCGAAAGCTTGAAGGAGCGCGTAGGAGCTCATGGCCCGGGCGTACCAATGGCCGCATTCGTACTCGTTGTAGGGGTTGCGCACGCGGCCGTCGTAGCGTTTGCGTGCGGCGCGGACGATCTCTTGGCATTTCTCCCGCTCGCCTATCATGGCCAGATGGCTGGCTACTTGGTATTCGATCCCGGTGCAGACCTCTTCTGAGTAGACAAAGGGCAGGCTCGGGCGGTCGCCGTGGGGCCAAGTGCAGAGCAGCAGCCCTCCCTCCTCGTTGAGGGCGTAGGTCGGGCGTTGCGGATTGGCGTGGTCGTGCAAGCTCGTTCGAAAGTTGTACCTGTGGACGCTGAGCAGGTGGCTCTTGACCTTTGCCGGATCAAGAATCTCGCCAACACCGCAGACTTCGGCCATCCAAGCGCCGAGCACCCCGTCGGAAAGGCAGCCGTTGCCATACTGGTACTTCGGCCCCTCGACAAAGCTGCCTCTGCTCGGTCATCTGGCGGCAACCCGCCCCTGAGTGTTGGCGAACTGGCTGACAATCTGGGGTTGACCCGCGACAAACTATCGAAGGCTTTCCGCCGGGACTTGGGCACTTCGCTCAAACATTACCTTGCGGTTCGCCTAACCCGCAAGGCGTCGAGGCTGCTCACCATCGGCATGAATGTGCGCGAAACTGCGACAGAACTGCGCTTCGGCAGCGAATTTTACTTTTCCCGCTTCTTCTGCAAGCAGACCGGCCGGTCGCCCTCGGCGTTCCGCAAGGAGCACTCAAGCCGGTGAACATTTTTCTGGTTTGGTCTGCAATTGGGCGGGACGCCTGTTCCCCTTGGGCTTGGCCGCCAGTTATTCCCAGCGCACACCCGCCGACGCGCGGGCTCAGGGAGTGGAAAACGCCATTGGAACCACGGATTACAGGTAGGTGATGTATGGGTTGGTTGCAAACCTACCGAGAACCCCCTTCGGGCCTCAGATAATCTCCAGCCCGTCGCGATCTGGCAAGGCCGGGAAGGGGGCGTGCGGTTCGCTCTGGTACCAGAAGGCCACCGAGGCCATGTCGTCCTGGTTGGGCAGGTAGCGCCCGCCGGCGCGCCAGCCGAGCGACTGGATGGTCACACCCAGATCCTCTTTGAAGCGCACCGGGTCCATGATGTGCCAGCGGTACAGGCTAAAGCGGGTGTTGGCGTTGTAGCAGCCGTCCGGGCGCACCACGTGCGGCACGCCGGCGTAGGCGGTGGTGAACTCGCGGTAGGTCTTGGCCTGCTTGTCCTCGAAGTTGTACGAGCCGCAGAAGTAGTCCTCGGTGCCGGTGCCGCAGATGGTGGGATAAAAGTCGCCGCCGTGCTCCTTGACATTGCGGCCGACCACCCCGCCGGGCAGGTCGCCATCCATGTAGAACTTGATCTCGCCCTCGCCCCACCAGCCGTTGTTGTTCATCTGCCACGCTATGTAGGTGCCCACGTAGTGGCCCTGGCCGCGCACGCCATCGAGGATGGTGTAGATGTCCTTGTACGGCAGCGGATTGGTCCGGCGGAACTGGGCGTGGAAGTAGGCCGCCTCGGCCGGCACCTCGGTGAGGGTGTAGTTGATTTGGTAAAAGATGGTCATCGCCTCCAGGCCGATGTTCTCCATGGTGATCCGGCAGTGCTTGCGGAAGGGCATCTCCCAGTAGCAGTTGAAGGCGTTGCCTGGGTTGACGCACACCGGCAGCGAGTCGATCGGGCGGAAGGTGTTGAAGCTGGTGTAGGCGCTGGCGAAGAAGTCGCCGATCGGCACCTCGACCGACGGCGTCTCCTCGCCGTCCCAGTAGAAGCGCAGGATGCTGAAGCGGTAGTTGCCGGTCGGGGTCATCCAGATCTGCTGGATGGCACCGGGGCCGTCGACATCCGCCAGCACAAGCGTCTCGCCGGGCGGCACGCCCACGCACGGCCGCATTTTCCAGCCGGTGCCGAGGTCACGCGAGGGCCCGTGGTCGGGATCCACATGCCGCCCGCCCTGCCCCTTGGCGCCGCTGGGGTTTTCGGCCGAGATCGAACGCGTCTCCGCCTTGGAGAGCAGTGAGAGGTTGCCGAGGTGCAGGCCGAGGCCGTTGAATGAAGCTTTCATGATGGTGGTTTTTTCGGAGTGGACTGTGATTTGTTGTTTTTAGCAAAGGGAGGCGCGGAGAAAAATGGGAGTTCTCCGGAAAAACATGGCATTTCTTATGATTTCTGAAACTTTCGATTGAGATATGTTCCAAGATTTTTTGAGGGGCAAGGGAGGGCTTTCAGGATGAAGGGGATAAAACATTTTTTCAGCAAGCTCCCTGTATGTTCGTCGGATCTCACCATCCGCGGCATGGGTCTTGGCGAGCGCATGGAGGCCTGCATCATCGACCGCCCCAAGGGCAGCGGGGATTTCTTGCTGATGTTTTTTTACGGGAACACGGAAGTCGGGACCACGCTTGTCGGCAGCGCGTTTTTCGAGGAGGCGTGCTTCGTGGTCTGGACGCCGGGCCACCGACAATATTACGGAAACCGGTTGGGTCCGTTCGTCCATACCTGGATGCATTGCCACGGGGTGCTTCCAGGGCGTTTTCTGCGGGCGCACCGTATCCCGTGCAACAGCGTGATCCGGTTTTCCCGCCCCGGTTTGCTCGAGCGCCACTTCACGGGAATCTATGAGGAATTGATTTCCCCGGTTCCGGACGCGCGCATTGCGGCGAACTTGTTGGAAAATTTTTTCGCGGACTTCGCCCGTTATTCGTCCTCGGGGCTGGAGCTTAGGGCGGTCCCGCCGGACGGTTTGCTCCGGGCGAAGCGGACGATCGAGCAAGGCTATGCCGAGCCGTTGCGGCTGGCTGGGCTGGCGCGTATCGCCGGCTACTCGCCGTCCCATTTCAGCGCCCTGTTCCGCCGCCAGTTCGGTTTGGCTCCGATGGCGTTTCTCATCCGGCATCGCATGCAGCGGGCGGCGGATCTCCTGCAGGACAAAAACCGCACGGTCGGGGAGATTGCCGGTCAGGTCGGCTATACGGACCTTTTCCAGTTCTCTAAGCTCTTCAAGAAGCACTTCGGCCGTTCGCCGCGTTCATGGAGGGAGAGTTCATGGCGGGCGGTTCCGGCCAAGTGGCAGGCTTCGTCCGGAGATCGCGCCGGGGCGCGCGGCTAACACCGAATCAGCAAATGCGGCCCGGCGCTTACCCACCAGCGAATGGCCGATTGGTTGCCCCCGACCCAACGCTCGTCGGCCGGCCGCGAGGCTACCGCCCCATTCCCAGAACTTTTTGCCGGACTCGATCTCCCGTGCGTGACGACCGTTGGTGCAGTAGTTGTCGACATCGCATTCGAGGTAGCGCCTGAGCCGGTCTTGTTGGTGAGAGGATCCCGCGAGAATCATAAGGCCCCCGACCGGCTTTGACCACTCGGCACCATGAAAATCCCAGAGACAAGGCGGCGGCGCAGAGATCGTCTTTGTTCATGCCGCCGGATGGGAAAACTGGCTGGCCCGCATGGACTCGAACCATGAATAACGCCTCCAAAGGGCGCTGTGTTACCATTACACCACAGGCCAGTGTGTTTGTAAGTTCACGTCAGCTGACGACGCGAATCAAGATTTTATGTAGTCTCTGGCGGCTGGTCAGGCAAGGACAAGTCTGGATTGAGGTGTTGCCCGGGAAAGGGAAGAGCCGCCTTTTCACTCGGCTCCTTCTTTGGGTGGGGGATGGTCCAGCGGCTCGATACGGACCCAGTCGACTAGCATGGTCTGATGCCCCTCCCAGTCCGGGCGGCCGGCCCATGGCATTTGACGCAGTCCGAAGATGACGCGGGTGGGCCGATCGGGAACGGCATCGGCGATGGTTTTCTGCAGGACGCCATCAATGAGAAAGCGAACTTCGCGAGGATACCATTCGATGGTGTAAATGTGGAATTGGTCGTCGCGGTGCGAGATTTTGTTGCCGTCGGCGTCGAGGACCGGTGACTTCACCAGGGTCTTGGGCTCTGGTCTGTGCCGATCGGCCTCGATCCAAGTGACGAGGCGCACATCGGTCCAGCCTCCGTCCGGGCCGATCTTGTGCTGCGGGCGGGCGCTCTCGGTGTCCCGAGCGACGATCTCGATGTCGATTTCATCGATGGTGTCTTGTTCTCGGTAAGTGAAGATCATGGCCGCGAGGCCGGGGATGGCGGTGTTTTTAGCGCGAAAACTTATGCGATGGTTGGCGGTGATCGGCCCGAAAGACATCTTCTGGAAGGGCCAGACGCTCCAGGGGTGGCGCGATTTTTTCATCAATGCGCGCTCGGCACTCAGGTAGGCATAGCCGTCCCCGGGAATGAGGTCTTTCCAGCCTTCGACTGGCGATAGCTCGTCGCGGTAGTCCCACGTTAGGCCCGGCGGGGCGGCCGGTCGTCCGGGTCTGTCGAATTCCTCGTGGTATTGCAGAGCGATAGCGATGGTTGGTTGGGCAGCAAGGCAGCAGGCGAGCAGCCAGGATTCAGGCCGCCACCACGCGCGCAAAGCGATCCTTCGGCACGACATGGCAGGCATCGACGATAAGCGGAACGTTGTCGGCGAGGGTTTCATAATCGACGTCGCGGTGGGCCGTGCAGACCACGGCGGCTTGGAAAGAGCCGAGTTCGTGTTCGCTCCAGGCGATGGAGTGGTGGCCGGCCCAGTGGTTGTGGCCCGGGGAAATGCGCAGAACGTATGGGTCGTAATATTCCACCTCGGCGCCTTTGCTGCGGATAAGATCCATGATGCTGTAAGATGGCGATTCACGGTCGTCGGAGACGCCGGGTTTGTAGGCCACGCCGAGCACCAGGACGCGGGATCCGCGCAAGGGATGGCCGGCGGCGTTCATCGCTTCGAGGAGGTGATTGACCACGTAGTAGGGCATGGAGCGGTTGATCTGCCCGGCCAACTCGATGAAGCGGGTGTCGGTGTTGTATTCGCGCACCTTCCAAGTGAGGTAGTAGGGGTCGAGGGGGATGCAGTGACCGCCCACCCCGGGTCCGGGGTAGAAGGGCATGAAGCCGAAGGGTTTGGTTTTGGCCGCGTCGATCACTTCCCAGACGTCGATGCCCATGAGGGCATAGATTCGTTTGAGTTCGTTGACCAAGGCGATGTTGATGAAGCGGAAAATGTTTTCGGTCAGTTTGACCGCCTCGGCGGTGTCGCAGTTGCCGACCGGCACCATGTGTTTGATGACGCGGCTGTAGAGTTCGAGTCCGCGTTCGAGACAGGCGGGGGTCAGGCCGCCAATGACTTTCGGCATGTCGCCAAGGATACTTTGATGGTTGCCGGGATCTTCGCGCTCGGGGGAGAAAACCAGGGCGAAGTCCTCACCGGCTTTGAGTCCGGAGCCCTCTTCGAGCACGGTGCGGAGTTCCTCGCGCGTCGTTCCGGGGTAGGTGCTGGATTCGAGAGAGACGAGCATCCCGCGCCGCAAGGATGGAGCGATGGCGGCACCGGCGGAGAGGATGTGGGAGAGGTCGGGGTCCTGATGTTTGCGCAGGGGGGTGGGAACGCAGATGATGACGGCTTCGCTGCCGGCCAGGCGGTTGATATCGCCGGTAAATTCCAGATGTCCGGTGGAAGTTACCGCGTGGATTTTGTCAGAGGGCAGATGCGCCAGAGGGGAGTGACCTTGCTGGAGTTCGAGGATGCGCCCGCCATCGAGGTCGAATCCGATCGTGCGGCATCCGGCTCCGGCAAAGCCGAGAGCGAGGGGGATGCCGACGTAACCGAGGCCGACAATGGCGACTTGGTGGCTGGCGCCGGAGGGTTTGGTGATCATGCGGGAAGGCCGTTTGGTTGGCGCTCCATTTTCGATCCGAGGTCATGGCGCCGGAGGAAGATGTATTGGAATGTTCCGGCCAGCGAGCAGAGCAGGCGGAATTGATGGAATCCGAGATGATCGAGGAAGATGGCGGCGATCATTTTCCAGAACTCACCCCATGAGGTCGTGCGCCAGCGTGATGATTCGTTGATGAGGACGGCGAGCAGCGTGAGAAAAACGCCGGCGGTGTAGGCGAGGAAAAGAAGGATGAGCACTTCTTTCACCGAGGCGATCCCGGCGATCAGGAGGATGATGGCCAGAGTGTAGGCGGCCAGTTCGACAACCGGCGCCAAGGCCTCGAAGATGAGGAAAAAGGGCAGGCCGAAAACGCCGGTCATGCCGTAACGCGGGTTGAAGAGCATGCGCCAGTGCCGGAGGATCGATTGCAGGGTGCCGCGCTGCCAGCGGTTGCGCTGGGAGGCGTAGAGTTTCCATTGCTCGGGTACCTCGGTGTAGCAAACCGCGTCGGGGGTGAAGGCGAGGGTTTGGCCGTGGCTGTTGCGTCGGTCGTAAGCATGCGCGTTGAGGCGGATGGCGAATTCCATGTCGTCGGTGATCGACTCGGGCCAGGGGCCACCGGCTGCTTCGAAAACGCTTTTTTTGACGAGCAAGAGGGCACCCGAAATGCAGAGCATGCTGCGCAGGCGGCTCAGCCCGGTGCGGGCCCACTGGAAGCTGCGGGCGTATTCAATCTCCTGATTCAAACCGAGCAGGGTGCGGGGAAGTCCCCGGCGGGTGATGGTGCCGTTCTCCACAGTCAGGCCGTTGGCGGGTCGCACGACTCCGGAGGCCGCAGCCAGTCTCGAATCCAAGAGGAACGGGCGAGCCATATGCAGGAGTCCGTCCGGCTCGATAACACAGTCGGCGTCGATCACGCACAGCAGGGGGTAGCGCGAGAGGGCAGCCCCGGCATTGATGGCGTCGGCCCTCCGCCCGTTTTCTTTGACAGCCACGGTGAGGTTGGGGTGGGCTTCGCTTTCGTAAACGGCGGTGACTTCGCGCGTCTCCGAGCACTTGCGCCCGTGCTTTTCGACGCGGTGCAGTCCGAAGTGCTCGTGGAGCGCGGCAAACGTGCCGTCGGTCGAGCCATCGTCAACGACAATGACCTCGTGCTCTGGATAGTTGAGTTTGAGGGCATTCTCGACCGTATTGACGATGATAACTTCCTCGTTGTGGGCCGGAATGATCACCGAGACCGGCATGGAGAGATCGGATTTGGCGATGCGGTCGAATTCCGCAAAAGTAATCCCTCCCTCGTAACGGCGGATCTGCGTCGCCCCGATGAGCACCAGAGCCAAGTAAATGGCGTGCAGGATGATAAAATATCCCAAAATGCCCCAGAGAAGGAGATGGACGATGGTCATCATGATGTGTGTGCCTCCCGGGCCGTGATGGCCCCGTGTTCCTCGAGAATCTGCCGGCTCATGTCGCGGGCGTAGCGGTCGGTATCACCCGTCATGGCCGAAGTCAGGGCCGTGCGCCCGGCGTCGCCGAGTTGCCAGAGAGCTTGGGCGGCGGAGAAGCGGACCCACCACGAGGAGTCGTGCAGGGCACAGACGAGAAGATCGAGATGCTTGTCGGAACGGAGTCTGCCCAAGGCCTGCATGACGACGTTGCGGACTTCCCAAGCGGAGTCGGCGGCCAGGCGGGCGATGTCATCCGCGCTGCCATGGTCGCCGATGAGACCGAGGGATCTTATGGCGTTGAGGCGCACGCGGAATTCGGCATGGTCGAGCAGTTTGGTGAGCGGTTGGACCGCTTCGGGTGCGCGGAGGTGTCCCATGACCCGGGCGGCAAGATTGATGGCGTTGTCGGAATGCGTTCCCTGCGGATCGGCGAGCATTGCGAGCAGTGGCGGCACGGCAGCGGATCCGAAAGTCAGCAGGGCTTCGGCGACCCGGCGTTGATTCATTTCACCGGGCAGGTCGAAGGCAAGAACGATGGGGGTAATGGCGTCGGCTTTGCCGAGTTGTCCGAGGGAGCGCGCGGCCGCCAGCCTGACGCTGAGCACGGGGTCGCCGAGCGCATTGAGCAAGGCTGCGGTGGAGTCTCCGTCTCCAAGGTAAGCGAGGCGCGAGGCGGCTTGCAGGCGGCGTTGCCAATCGCGGCTCTGCAAGGCGGAGATTTCCTTGGCCCGGAGCGGAAGCGAGGAGAAGAGTTCGCGCAACGGTTCGCGTCCGGAAGGTGAAATTTGCTCCGAGATTTCCATGAGAAGCAACAGGGCGGCTTCCGGATCGCGCTGGAGGACGGTGGCGACCACCTCATATTCCTCGCGGCCGGCCAGATAGGCCGTGACCAGTGGTTCCGCTTGTTCCCGGAAATCGGCGGCACGGCGGACCGCTGTTTGTGCTTGCCAACGCACGGCCACGATGACGGCGAGCACGAGGGTGCTCAATCCAGTCAGGACCAGAGCCATGTTCCACGCGCCTTGCAGGATGGATGGACTTAGAATTTCCATACGCCTCCTATGGTGGGAGCCCACTGCTGATAGAGTTGGCCCGAGTTGTTTTCGCGCAGACGGTAGACGTATTGCAGTCCGGCGATGATGGAGAAGTTTTCGGTGATTGGTTGCTGGTAAAAAACCGAGCCGATCCAGGCGTTGGAGAGGCTTTTGTCGCCTGTGCCGAAATCAAGGTCGGGATCGGTGCCGTAAGCGAGTCCGACTGAGAGGCGTCCGCCGCCGGGCATATTCCAGAAATTCAACGTGCCGGAGTAGTAGTTGTAATTGTCCTCGTTGAAGGCCCAGCCCTGCGCGTAGCGGAAGGTGAAAAAAACGTCGTCGTTGAACCACCAGGAGAATCCGGGTTTGATCTGCTCGATCGATCCGGGGCCGAGCGGCGCCACGCTGGAGAAGTTGTATTGGGTGTAATCGAAGAGGAGGAGAAGTCGCGGGGCGACCTGATACTCCAAGCCGCCAAGGTAAATCTGGTTCGGCGAGAATTGGGGGTCGGGACAAAAAGACAGCTTCGTGTGCAGTTCGAGGTATCGGGTCGGATACCAAGAGGCGATGCCGCTGTAGAGAATGTCCGTGCCCGACGGCGGACGTTGCATGATGTCGATCGAGGTCCCGATGATGAGGTTGCGGTAGGGTTGGTAGAGGATTTCGACATACTCTTCCTGCCATGCCGGCCGTCCGTCATTGAAAGCGGTGATGGTATAAAGGGGGACGATGGTCCAACGTTTGAAAGGTTCGGATTCGCGCACTTCGACGGCCTGTTCCAAGACGACCTCCTGGTTGATGAGGGCAGCCGGGTCTTGCACCTGCGCGCCGAGGGGTGTCATGACGACAACGGCTATTCCCACGACGGCGCATGCGGTCTTTCTCATGCGACCCTCCTTGGCAAAATGTCACGGGCTCGCTCAATGAGGTCATCGATGGTTTGTTCCAACGTCCAGCGCGGATGGAATCCGGTGAGCTTTTCTAGGCGTGCCTCGACCGGATGACGCTGGGTGATTTGGTCGAATTCAGCCCCGTAGGCTTCGTCGAAGGGGATGAACTCGACTGTCGAGGAGCTGCCGGAGCGTTCGATGACCATGTTCGCCAGGTCGATGATGCGGGTCTCGCGTTCATTGCCGACATTGACGGGTTGGCCGGCGGCCGCCGGATTGGCCGCGAGCAACTCGATGGCGGCGACGGTGTCGCGGACATCGCAAAATGAACGGGTTTGCGTTCCGTCGCCGAAAACGGTGAGAGGTTCGCCGGCCAAAGCTTGTTTGACGAAGCGCGGCAGCACGAAGCCATAGTTGCCGGTCTGGCGGGGCCCGACCGCGTTGAACAGCCGGGGAATAGTGACGGCCAAGCCGTGCTCTTGGCGGTAGGCCATGGCCTGGATTTCATTGGTCAACTTGCTCAGGGCGTAACCGGTCAAGCCACCTTGGCGCGGGAGGTAAACTAATTCGTCATCCTCGCGCAGATCGCGGTGGTGGCTGTGGCTGTACACGGATGAACTCGAGGCAATGACGACCTGCGGTTTGTGCGGGGAAGCGGCAATGGTTTCCAGCAGGTGCTCGGTGGCGCAGACATTGACTTGTGTGACGCGCACCGGCTCGCGGAGCACGCGGAACATGCCGACGACGGCAGCCAAATGATAAATCCGGTCAACCCCCCGCACGGCTTCAGCTAATCCGGGCCAGTCCATGAGGTCCGCTTTGATGAAACGGAAGCGGGGATTTTTTTCGAAGGCTTCGATGTTGGCCCGGGTGCCCGTGCTCAAGTCGTCCAAGGCCACTAATTCATCGCCTTGGCTCAAGTGGTGCTCGACCACGTTCGAGCCGATAAATCCTGCTCCGCCTGTGACGAGAATATTCATTTCGAGGATTTCTTTGAACCGAACAGTCTTGGAGGAAGACTGCGGGTGGTTTGATTGTCGCCGCCGAATTTGGACCGGAGACTGTTGGCTTTCATATAACGAGGCCGATTAAATCAGCGCGCGTTGCGGCCCTCTATGGGGTGTATTACCCACACGAGCCTTTGGCGGTGCCCCGCAAGCTTGCGGACTTTCACGCATGAGTTTCCGCCGTCTCGGAGACCAGGCGCGCCCTCGAGCGTAGCGCTGTGCACTCGCGCGGACTCTGGCCAGAGCTGACGACTCATACCAACTTACCCAGGGCTTTGGGCTTAACTGCATTTGCTCGCGGTAGGGTCTGCTGGCCCAGTGGATCGCTGACTCCGGGATGGAAAGTGTGCGGACAGCTGGGCCAGCAGACCCTATCGAACATTGCAAAAAGTATGAAAGCTTCGGGACGTTGGTATCATCGGCGGGGGCGCCGATGACAACGGCCGGGGCGGCCATGGTCCCCGGGACAGAAGGTCTGGCGCGGGTGAAGTTCAAAACATCGGGACGCTGATCCACGTCCGTGCGTGATGGCAGGAAAAAGGCCCGGGGAGTTTTACCTCCACCGGGCCTTGGTTTGGTGCGCAAATTTGCGCGGATTTATCAGCTGCAGCCTTGGCTGGTGCCGCACTCGGTGCAGACGCCGCAGGCGCCGGCACGGATCACTTTGTTGCTGCCGCAGTTGGAGCAAGTGGTGTCCATGAACATGGTGCCGAGGGCGCCTTTGACGCGTTCGGCATGGGTGGAGGTGCCGGCGATGTGCACCGGGGTGCCCTCGCTGTTCTGCGTCTGCGTGATGACGTCGATGATTTCTTTCTCGCCGGTGCGCGGGAGGTCGGTGACCGGGCGGTTGACGGCTTTGCGCTCCATCTCCGAGATTTCCTTCATGGGCAGTTCGGGTTGGTTGCGGTTGGGCGAGGTGGCCTCTTTGTAGCCTTTGATGAACTGGCAACCGAGCCAGCGGAACACGTAGTCGGTGATGCTGCTGGCGTTGCGGATGTCGGAGTTCTTGGTGAAGCCGCTGGGTTCGAAGCGCTGGAAGGCGAATTTCTTCACGAGGCTTTCGAGCGGCACGCCGTATTGCAGGGCGATGGAGGTGAGGGTGGCGACGGTGTCCATGAGGCCGCCGATGGTGCTGCCTTCCTTGGCCATCTGGATGAAGATTTCACCGGGCTGGCCGTTCTCGAAGAGGCCGACGGTGATGTAGCCTTCGTGACCGGCGATGTCGAATTTGTGGTTCAAGGCGACGCGGGTGTCGGGCAGGCGGTTGCGCAGCGGCTGGTCGAGTTTCGAGCGGACGGAGTCGAGTTCGTTTTCCAGTTCGATGATACGCGACTCGAGTTCGGCCTTGCTGGAGAGCTCGGCTTCGAGTTCGGCCACGCCACCCGTGCCGTGTTTCTTTTTGTCGGTGACAACCGGGGCGGAGCGCTTGGAGCCGTCGCGATAGATGGCGATGGCTTTGAGGCCGAGTTTCCAGCCTTCGACGTAGGTGTCGACGATGTCATCGATGGTGGCGTGCTCGGGCAGGTTGACGGTTTTCGAGATGGCACCAGAGAGGAACGGCTGGGCCGCGGCCATCATGCGGATGTGGGCATGGTAGCTGAGGCTGCGCTGGCCGCGCATGGGCTTGAAGGCGCAGTCGAACACGCTGACATGCTCGGGGCGCAGACCGCTCTTGAAGGTTTGGCCGTCTTCTACGACGTCCTCAATGGTGTCGTATTTGTCGATGTGGGCGATGATGCGCTCGATGTCGTTGTCGCTGTAGCCGAGCTTGTGCAGGGCGGGGCGAACGGTCTGGTTGACGATTTTGAGCATGCCGCCGCCGGCGAGGAGCTTGTATTTCACCAGGGCGATATCGGGCTCGATGCCGGTGGTGTCGCAATCCATGAGGAAGCCGATGGTGCCGGTGGGGGCGAGCACGGTGACTTGGGCGTTGCGGTAGCCTTGCTGTTTGCCGAGGCGGAGCGCTTCGTCCCAGACGTGGCGGGCTTCGTCGCGGAGGTGTTCGAATTCGCCGACTTTCTCGATGTGCTCGACGGCGTCGCGGTGGAGTTTGATGACTTCGAGCATGGGGTCGACGTTGTCCGGAGCGACGGTCTTGGCCACGCCGCTGGCGCTGGAATCACGGTAGCCGGGGAACGGCCCGGTGATGCCGGCGATACGGGCGCTCTGCTCGTAGGCGTGACCGGTCATGACGGAGGTGATAGCGCCGGCGATGGCACGGCCTTCCGGGCTGTCGTAACCATAGCCGTAGCTCATGATGAGGGCTCCGAGGTTGGCGAAGCCGAGGCCGAGGGTGCGGAAGATGTGGCTGTTCTCAGCGATGTATTTGGTCGGATAGCTGGCGTTATCGACGACGATTTCCTGCGCGGTGATGAAGACGCGCACGGCGGCTTTAAATTTCTCGACGTCGAAGGAGCCGTCCTCGCGCTTGAACTTCATGAGGTTGAGCGAGGCGAGGTTGCAGGCCGTGTTGTCGAGGAAGAGATATTCGGAGCACGGGTTGGTGGAGTTCTGACGCGCGGTGCCTTTGCAGGTGTGCCACTTGTGGATGGTGGTGTCGAACTGCATGCCGGGGTCGCCGCAGACGTGGGTGCCTTCGGCAATTTTGCGCAGGAGCGCGCGAGCGTCTTTCTTCTCGCAGGGTTTGCCGTCGGTGACGCGGCGGGTGGTCCACTCGCGGCCGTTGATGGCAGCTTCCATGAATTCGTCGGAGACGCGGACGGTCAGGTTTTCGTTCTGATACATGACCGAGCCATAGGCTTCGCCGTTGAAAGAACCGTCGTAGCCTTGCTCGATGAGGGCCCAGGCTTTTCGCTCTTCTTTCATTTTCGACTCGATGAATTCCTCGATGTCGGGATGCCAGTCCTTGAGGGTGTTCATCTTGGCGGCGCGACGGGTTTTGCCGCCGCTTTTCACGACGCTGGCGACTTGGTCGTAAACTTTGAGGAAGGAGAGCGGGCCGCTGGGCTTGCCACCGCCGCTGAGTTTCTCGCGGGTGGAGCGAAGGGTGGAGAGGTCGCTGCCGGTGCCGCTGCCGTATTTGAAGAGCATGGCCTCACTTTTGGCGAGGTCGAGGATGCTCTCCATGTTGTCCTCGACGGACTGGATGAAGCAGGCGCTGGCTTGCGGGTATTCGTATTGAGTCGGGGCGCGGAGGGCTTCGCCGGCTTTGTGATCGAAGTAGTAGTTACCTTGTCCGGCGTTCTTGCCGATGCCGTATTGCTGGTGGAGGCCGACGTTGAACCACACGGGGCTGTTGAAGGCGCCGTGCTGGTGAAGGCAGAGCCAGGTGAGGTCGTTGTAGAACACCTCGGCGCTGGCGTCATCAGCGAAATAGCCGTCGGCTTTGCCGAAATCGGTGATGGTGCGGGTGACGCGGTGGATGAGCTGACGGATGGAGGATTCGCGGCCGCCTTTGTGCGGGTCGGTGCCGTTGGAGAGGTCGCCGTAGAAATACTTCGAGACGGCGATTTTGGTGGCGAGGGCGCTCCAAGAGCGGGGCACTTCGACGTTTTCCTGTTTGAAAATGACTTTGCCGCTGTCGTCGTTGATCTCGGCAGTGCGTTTGTCCCACTCCACATGATCGAAGGGCGAACCCGGCTGTGTGTGAAAGGCGGGTTCGAACTTCAAGCCGGCCGATTTGGTCTTCTTTTTGACTGCGCTGGAACGCTCTCGGGCCGGGGCGGTCTGCGGGCTGCGGAGGGTGGAGCGGTCTGCGGAAGCAGTCCGCGATTTCGTGCGGGATGACGATTTTGTGGCAATCATTGGATCAATTCTCGTTTGTTAGGGTGGTTTGTGCGCTCTGCCGGCTAATTATTGAGGGGAATTGCCGACAAAACCCCTACCACTATGGGTAGAAGCATTTGCCAAGAAAGCCACAACCGGCTGTGGTCGGAAAGACTTTTTTTGTGACAAAAATTATTTTTTTTAAGGTGTTGTTAATGAGTGTTTTATATTTAAACGATCATTCGGATTGCGGGTGCCTCCGCGCGAGTTATTCACAAGCATGGTGAGCGTTGCTCCTTTATTCATCGTGCTTCGCAAAGACCGCCGCCCGTGAAGCGAGAAAATCAGCTGCTTCGCGCTTTTGCTCGAAATGGACGGGCGGATTTTCCGCCTCCAAGACGCCGAAGCCGGGGCCGTAAGACGAGCCATTGACCACGCTGGCGTGGGTGCGCCGCTGGGAGATCTGTTCGCGCGCGGCGGCGATGGCGTCTTCGCGCGTTCCCTCGAGCTCGTATTTCCAGCAGGCGATCCATGCCTGTGGAAACCACCCGGACAAGCGGGTCAGCACCTTGGGAGCTGGTTCCAGCACCAAATGGAGCTGGGGCAGGTTGCCGGGGATTTTGTGTTCGAGGGTTTGGAGTCCGTCGGGTCCGCGCACCGAGGCAACGAGGTAATCCGAGAGAGCTGCGGCGTGGAAAACGGCGTTCACATCCTTTCCGCGGGTGGTGGAAAGTTCCTCCAAGGCCCGGCTCAGATCGCGGTTGGTCGTGAATTCATGCAGGAGTGTCCCGCTGGGCAGGTCCAAGCAGGTCGCCCCGCGTCCGCGGAAGAGAAGCACCTCAAAGCCTTGCCGCAGAAGCGCTTCCGCCAACAAGCTTCCGATTTCTCCCGTGGCGAAGTTCGTGATGCGCCGCACATCGTCGATGGGCGCGGAGGCGGGGCCAGTGGTGACAACGGCGAGGGGATTCATCGAGAAAAACAATACGCCCGGTTGCGCCCGCTGGCGAGCGCTTCAACCGATCATTGTCCGCACGGCGGCGAACATCTCCCGTGCAGCCACGTAGCCGAAGTGACCCTGCGGGCTGGTGATCACGCGCGCGC
>JBILDG010000104.1:0-6494 GCA_044352715.1 Chthoniobacterales bacterium
CGTAGGTCGGTGAGGTTTGCCGCAGATCAACAAGGACATCAAAGACCGTGCCTGATGTCACCCAAACTAATTTTCCCTGAGCTGCGTCACCCGACTGATAATGCAACCCACGCAGGACATGCTTGGAAGAACGGCTATGGTTGTCCTGCACGAAATCCAGATCCAGTCCGATCTCTCGGAAAATTTCCCGGTTCCACGATTCGAGGAAGAAACCGCGGGCATCGCCTAAGACTTTCGGCTTCAGAAGCCAAGCATCATGGATTTTGGTCGGAAGTTTTTTCATCGGAGATGATCTAAGGCGTAGAGAGTCTTATAATACCTCATCCGCGATGGAAGTCCTCCCCCGTCCTTTTGTGCAAAAACATATCACGGTTGGTCCAGTCGGCAGAGGTTTCATCACGCAGCAGGCCGGCCAAAGCCAGAGCAAGTCCTTGGTGATCATTCTGGGTAAATGATTTGGCTGAAATAAAGATGACCCCGCTGTGCAACTCTTCGGCCGCAGCCATTTCATGCAACAGCGCCGGGATGGTGTTCACGTCGAAGGTGACGAGAATCCGACCTGCCCGGCGTGCTTCCCGCAAAATCTCTGCGTCGTCACAATTCAAGAAACGGCCGCCGGAAAACGTGTGGATACTTTCCACATAAGCCGCCGGCAGCGTTAGCTTCACCATTGAGGCAAGGCCGGGCCAGATGTGCTCGTCGAGGAGCAGCTTCAAACCGCAGGGATTTCCTTCACCTCTACATGCGCCAGCATTCGCTTGAGTGCGCGTACATCGCAGGCCGCGAGGTCCTCCCATTCCTGCCGGCACTCCTCGGGAAACTCCATCAAGTAGGCCAATACCCCGGACGCCTTCCACTCCGGCCAAGCAAAAGACTCCGCAATCTTGGCGGCGGTCAAGGTCGGATCATGGATCGTCTGCCCGTAAACGAAGGCGACCTGAACGCGCGTCCCCTGCACGTAGGCGACACGGCCGAGTCGTGTGTCGCGAAACTCGATGGCCGGAAAATCCTCACGTCGCCGCGCTTCTTCCAGAATGCGCGTGGCGGCCATTCCAGCACTCCCGCGCCGCTTGGCGAATCGCTCTAGCCAGCGGCGGGTTTCCAATGGCACCCGTATGCTTAAAGTTGCGGTCGCAGACATGTATGAAATGTAACGTTTGTGTTGCTTCGGTCAAGCCAACGATGCGCCGTTGCGGCCTGTCTCGGACAGCAAATAGCTCGTGCTCCGACCGCCAGCCGCCTCCTTGCGGAGTATGCCATACGAGACGAGTTCGTTGATATCCCTCAGCGCCGTGTCCGGAGAGCATTTGGAAATCTTCGCCCATTTGCCTGTGGTCAGCTTCCCCTCGAAGCCTTCGAGCAAACGGTTGAGCATGCCGACCTGCCGCGTGTTCAAGACAAGTCCCCCTGTCCCAGCCCAAAATCGTGCCTTGCGCAAAACCGACGAAACGATCTGCTCCGCGCCATCCGCGGCACGATCGAGACACCCCAGAAACCATCCCAGCCATCCGGTGTCATCCGGCGTGCCGCGCGACGCCATTTCCAGTTGGCGATAATACTCCCGGCGCTCCTTTTGGATCTGCGCCGAAAGGCTGAAGCAGCGCACGGGAGAGACCTCGGCGCGGGCGATAAGCAGATCGCTCAAGGCGCGTCCAATCCTGCCGTTGCCATCCTCGAAAGGATGGATCACCTCGAACCAGAGATGCGCCCGCCCGGCCTTGAGCAGAGGGTCCATAGAGTTGTCGCTATCCACCCATGCCAAAAAAGCAGCCAACTCTTCCTCGAGGCGCACAGCAGGAGGCGCTTCATAGTGAATTTTCTCGCGTCCCAGTTCACCGGAAACCACGCGCATTGGACCGGTGCGATCATCGCGAAATCGTCCTCCCGCCGCCACTCCGCCGGATCGCTCCGGAAAGAGCCCCGCATGCCATGAAAGCAAACGCTCCCGGGTGAGCGGCTGATCGAACGCAACCGTGGCATCCAAGATCATGGAAACCAACCCGTCCACGCGACGGTCGGCCGGCGAAAGTCCCCCGAGATCGACTCCCAAGCGCCTGGCGAGAGACGATCGCACGGTGGGGATATCTAGAGCCTCGCCCTCGATCTCCGAGGTTCGCAGTGCCTCCTCCGCCGCGAGCTCCAGCTGGGCACGAGCTGTCGTGCCTACGCCCAACGACTCCACCCGGACCAAAAGTTGTGCGAGTTTTCGCTGAACAGCTGCACTAATTGGGTGCAATGATTCCGTGTCGGCGCGCCAATTTGGCCAGCTTTGGTGCTTCCAAACGTAGTCCATGCCACAAGATGAATAGCCGCATATTATGCGGTGAATAAAGTTATTATTCGCCGCACCGCTAAGAAAAGAGAATGTTTCCTCTTTTTACCGATGAAACGAAATCCAGATCCAAGCCCATTTCACGGAATATCTCACGGTTCCACGATTCGAGAAAAAAGCCACGCGCGTCACCAAAGACTTTCGGCTTAAGCAACCACGCATCATGAATTTTGGTCGGGAGTTTTTTCATGTTTTTCAAATGCGTATTCGGAAGTGGGATCAAGCCGCATATTGCTTATCTACCCAGTCACGGTAAGCGCCGCTTGTAACGTTCTGCACCCAATCATGATTTTCTAAATACCACTGAACGGTTTTCCGTATACCTGTTTCGAAGGTCTCAGCGGGTTTCCATCCAAGCTCTCGTTCGATCTTTGATGCATCGATGGCATAGCGGCGATCGTGCCCTGGGCGATCTTTGACGAAGGTTATTTGGTCTTTATAAGACTTTCTGTCTTGGCGCGGGGACAACTCATCGAGGAGATCACAGATTGTATGGACGACCTCCAAGTTGGTTTTCTCGTTCCAACCGCCGATATTGTAGGTTTCTCCGATACGACCAGCTTCGAGCACACAACGAATGGCTGAGCAGTGATCCTTCACATAGAGCCAGTCGCGCACTTGTCGTCCATCGCCGTAGATGGGAAGCGGCTTACCCGTCAAGGCATTATGGATCACGAGCGGAATCAGCTTCTCCGGGAAATGGTAGGGGCCGTAATTGTTCGAACAGTTCGTGGTTAATACCGGCAGTCCGTAGGTGTGATGGTAGGCGCGGACGAGATGATCCGAGGCCGCTTTGCTCGCCGAATACGGACTATTTGGCTCGTAAGAGTTCGTCTCGCTAAAAGGTGGATCGTCGGGAGAAAGCGTGCCATACACCTCGTCCGTGGAGACATGAAGAAAGCGAAAGTGCTTTTTGTCACTTTTGTCCATTGAGGCGTAATAGCCTCGCACCGACTCCAAAAGGTTGAACGTCCCGACGATGTTGGTCTGTATAAACTCTCTTGGTCCGTGGATGGAGCGATCCACGTGGGTTTCTGCGGCAAAATTCACCACCGCTCGCGGGCGGTGTTCGCTTAGAAGCGCGTCCACCGATTGGCTGTCACCGATGTCGCCACGGACAAAGATGTGGCGTGGATCACCTTGCAGGGTATTCAGATTCCCCACGTTTCCGGCATAGGTTAGCTTGTCGAGGTTGATCACGCGATCGACCTCCTCTTCGATCCAGTTAAGGACGAAGTTCGATCCGATAAAACCGGCACCCCCGCTTACCAAAATGCTGTTCATAAATTCAAGGGTACAAGGCTAGCGAGAAAGACGCTTTTCTCGCTTCCGACGCTCGAGCACAGACCGCAAGTAAGCCCCGTAGGTCGATTTACCAAGCCGATCCGCCGACTTGGCAAACTGATCTTCTGTCAGAAAACCCATTTCTAGCCCGATCTCTTCAAGGCACGCAATTCGCAAGCCCTGCCGATGCTGAATGGTGCGGACGAATTCCGCCGCTTCCAACAGCGAGTCGTGCGTACCCGTATCGAGCCATGCTGTGCCACGGCCGAGTTTCTGCACTCGTAGGTTTCCGGATTCAAGATAGGTGCGGTTTAAATCGGTGATTTCCAACTCACCACGGGGCGAAGGCTTCAAGGTTGAAGCACGCTCGCAAACATCGCCAGGGTAGAAGTAAAGCCCCGGTATAGCATAATGGCTTTTGGGGTGATCGGGTTTTTCCTCAAGGCTAATCGCACGACCCTCTATATCGAATTCCACCACCCCGTAAGCCTGAGGATCAGCAACCTCATAGCCAAATATTGTGGCGCTTTCCGAATCAGCTGCGGCCATTTTAAGAGTTTCCGTAAAGTCGTGGCCGTAGAAGAGGTTGTCCCCTAAAACTAATGCTGCTGGCGTTCCCTCTAGAAAGTCTGCTCCTATGTGGAAGGCTTGGGCGAGACCCTCAGGGCGAGCTTGCTCCGCGTAGTAATATCTGACGCCAAATTGTGATCCATCACCCAGCAGACGACGGAATCCCGGCAAGTCATCGGGCGTGGATATAACGAGGAGATCACGAATTCCTGCCAACATCAGCACGGAAATGGGATAGTAGACCATGGGTTTGTCATAAACCGGCATGATCTGCTTGCTCGTGGCCAAAGTCAGTGGATGGAGCCGCGATCCTGCGCCTCCTGCGAGCACTATTCCTTTCCTTGAAATCATGAATAAATACGCACGACCGCACCCATTGATGCACAGTGAATGCGTATGGAGCAATTGGGAATGGAATTTCGTTCGGTGACGGCATCATTTGCCGCTGCCAGCAGGCTTGATCTTGGTTAAGCCTACGTTCTGAGCGGCACGATACACTTTGCCAGCGAGCAATCTAGGGCCATGAACTATAGCGAGAAAAACCAGCGCTGGTAAGAACAGGACTTTTCTTTTCCCTTCCTGCCACAAGTTTGAGCGGGCGTCTCTATGTCTTGAACTGAAGGAGACTTGCAAAAGGCTTTTGGCCGTAGAAAGGGCCGATTGCCATTTGGATGGCGACCAAGAGACATACGTGCAGGTTGTGGGGACTCCCATGCGAGAGAAGTATTTTCGAAGCTTTGCCTCCAACTTAACCTTAGAAGTAAAGAAATCCTCTGCGATGGTGCCGTGTGAACCGTGAAACCAAAGATAGTCCAAGGCATAGCTCGAGTATCCGAGCCGAGCCGCGACCGAGCATATGTCGAGGCCGTAAAGGTGGTATCCTTCTAAGTCTGCGCTCACCGTGATGCCGCACCCATTCCGAACTATCAGGACATTCTCATCAAGAACAGACACCTTTTGATGTGGAATTTTCATCGAGATGCCCTTACTTTCAGGCATACGGAGCGAACCAGCAACGGCTGGCCATTTGCGCTCATCGACACCGGCGTTGCCAGCTATACCCCACATCGGGTCTGCATTTTCTAAGCATCGTAACCGCTCGAGGAGCTTTCCGCAGTCTTCCAAGGGATAAGCATCTTGGTGAGCGATGACTACATAGCGGCCGCGCGCTTCGCGGAGGAAAGTGCGGATGGCTCCGAAGGCGTCGAATTGGTTGCTTTCGGAATTATCGCAGACAAGAAACTCACTGTTGGTTTCGTGGAAGCCCCACTTATCAAACGCCTCGCGCGCCATTTCGTAGTCTTTCCAGCGGGTAACCAGGCAACAGACAGTGAAAACGCAAGGATACTCCTCATTTGTGGACAGCACACGATGTTGGTGCTTTATGTCCTCATCTCGGCTCATGGTTTTCGAAGAACGGCGTAAAACTCATGCGACCCAAAGGCGGTCTCATGTACAGCTTCTAATTCAAGTCTTGTCAGGTCTAACGCCCTAAGCCCTGAGACGAGCCGCGCAAAAGAAACTGGCGTGAAAATCCAGACATGTGTATCCACGTAGCTGTTAGTCCTAGCATGGGAGTTAATCATTGTCTCGAGCTCATCTTTCAACTTTTTACTCTCTGTTCTACTGGCCATGAATGCCGGTTGCCCATGATTTCCTAACCAATGTTCGAGGCTCTCATTGTGCGTTACCAACAATAGCTGTCGGAGCAGCGATGAGACACCGGGGCGAGTTTGTTTCTCCTGATGCGCCAAGATGGCCTCTTCAAGCGAAGACTCTGATTTGTAGTGGTCAAAGCAATAGCGCTTGTCGGGAATCGCAAGATAGATTGTTCCGCCCGTATTTAATATGGACTCGAGATTGCTCAAAAATGAGACCAAGCATGGCACATGCTCGATGTTGTGGCTGGTAACCACAGCGTCGAACCGCTCGCTAATGAGCTCACTGTAGAGTTCGCCTCGCCACACATAGTCAACGTCGACGATGCGTTGTACATCCACATTTGGGTCTGACCTGTATTGATGCCTCAGTTCTTCCGTGGTGAAGGCATCGATATACCGCACTCTAGCAGAGGGACGGCGACAAATGGGTGCATGGAGGGGCCCGATTTCAAGTATTGAAGACGTACCCTGAGCAATAGGAGTAAAAAAGGACGGTCGATCAGTTGGAGGACGAATCCCAATGTTAGCAAAATGCTGGTTGCGAAATGTGCCTAAGTGAAATTTTAGTTGTTGTGTACGAATTGCTAATCTTCGTATCAAGCTCTTCGTTTTGAAGGTCTTCATCGCACTTTTTGCTTTACGGATGA
>JBILDG010000106.1:0-6431 GCA_044352715.1 Chthoniobacterales bacterium
GATATCCTCGATGGTCAATCCCCGCGCGGCCAAAGCCTGACGGTCGATCCAGATGCGCATCGAGTAGGTTTGGGCGCCGCCCACCCGCACATTGGCCACACCGTTGAGCACGGAAAAACGATCCACGAGATAGCGTTCCGCGTAATCGGTCAGTTCGGGAATGGTATAGCCGGCGCCTTCGAGGTTGAGCCACATGATGACATCCTCGTTGGAATCGACTTTGCGGATTTCGGGCGGGTCTGCCTCGATGGGTAGTTCGACGGTGATGCGGGCCACGCGGTCGCGCACATCATTGGCGGCGGCATCCACGTCGCGCCCGGGACGAAACTCGATGTTGATCGACGAGCGGCCGTTCACGCTGGTGGAGCTGATGGAGTCGATGCCCTCGATGCCCGCGATGCTCTGCTCGATCGGCTCGGTGATGCGTGTCTCCACGACGGCCGAAGCAGCCCCGCGGTAGTTCGTCTCGACCGAGACAACGGGCGGATCGATGTCCGGATACTCGCGCAGGGGCAGGCGGAAATACGCCAGCAAACCAAAGGCTACGAGCAGAAGCGAAATGACCGATGCGAGGACCGGCCGCTTGATGGAAGTGTCGGTGAGCAGCATCAGTTGCCGGCGGAGGATTTTTCTTTGATTTCCACGGCGGCGCCTTCCGTGAGCTTGAGTCCGCCATGCGTCACGATCTTTTGACCGGCGGAGAGGCCTTCGATGATTTCGACCGTGCCGGCATGTCGGGTCCCGATGGCGACTTCCTTACGGCGAACTAGCGGGCCTTCGGGCGATTCCTCCACCACCATGACAAAACTCTGGCGTCCCTGCGGCAGAAGAGCCTCCTCGGGAATCACGAGGGCTTCGCGTTGCCGGCTGAGAATTTCGACGGACATCAGCAGGCCCGGTTTGAGCAGCAGATCCGAGTTGGGGATTTCCGCCCGCACGACGATCGTGCGGGTCACGGGGTCGATGCGGCTGTCGATGCTGCGCACCTCGCCGCGGAATTTGCGGTTGCCGAAGGCCGGAGCGTGCGCCTCGATGAGAGTGCCGGGTTTTATTGCACCCAAAAACGTCGAGGGAACGGAGAAATCGAGCTTCATCACGCTGTCGTCGTCGATCGTGATGATGAGGTCGCCCGGTTGTACGAGGGCGCCCACGCTGATGTTGCGCAGGCCGACCACTCCGTCGAACGGAGCGGCAATGATCAGGTTGTCGCGGCGGGACTGGAAGGCGAGTTCGCGGGCGCGGGCTGTTTCGTAGACGCGCAGGGCCTCGTCGAGTTGGGCCAACGAAGCAGCGCCCTGCTTCGAGAGTTGCTGGGTGCGTTCATATTGCCGGCGTGATTCTTCGGCGGTGGACTGGGCCTCATTGAGCAAAGCCGCCTCCTCGATTTGCTCCATCGTGACCAAGATTTGTCCTTTTTTTACCCTCTGCCCATCGACGAAATCGACCGACGTGATGAGTTCCGACACCTTGGCGGTCAGGTTCACCGACTCGTTGGCACGCAAGGTGCCGAGGGCTTCGATGCGGTCGGATAACACCTCAACGCGAGCCTCCTCCACGGTTACCGCAACGGGCTTTTGTGCCAGCAGGGGGGAGAGCAAGGCCATCCATAGCAAGAGGGCCCGAGAGAACGATCGAATCATATTTTTTAGACTATCACGCCAATGCGAAGGAACAAAACCACGAAGGTCATGATGTCGCGCCTAGAGGCTTGCTATTGCCACCGTTCCCGTGGACGGCTATGCAATGCGCCATGGAAAACGACGCATACGTCAAATCGGTCATTCAAGGCATACTTGTCGGGGGAGTGCTTCTTGCCTTGGCGGGAGGAATTGCCACCACGCTTTTTGTCGTGCTGGCTTGGACGCAGTTTTACGCGCTCGTCGTGTGGGTGCCTGTTGTGTTCATCGCCATTTTCCTGTTCGTCACGTTGGCGCTTCTGCAAAAAGACGCCAACGCCCGCAAAAGCGGCGATTCAGAGTAATAATTTCCCCGAACCTAAGTCTCTCCGCTTTGGACACTCGCCGGCGAGTCGATGGGATTTGAACCTGTGTGCGATGGAAAACGCTTCGGGAGCTTTTTCAACCGCTAAGGGTCATTAGTCTGGTCGCAGGGTGGCGAGGATGGCTTCGGCGGTTTGGCGGTGGGTGAGGTGGGTGGAGTCGATGCGCACGGTGGCAGCTTCGTGGTAGAGGTTTTCGCGGGAGCGGTAGAGTTCTTCGAGGGTGCGGCGGGGATCGTCGGTCTGGAGCAGGGGGCGTTTGCTGTGTTTGACGCGCTGGTGCAGTTGGTCGGTGCTGGCGTCGAGCCAGACAACGGGACCGATCTCGCGCAACAGGCGGCGGTTTTCCTCGGAAAGAATCACTCCGCCACCGGTGGCGACGATGAGGCCGATGCGGCCGACGAGTCTGCGCAGGGCTTCGGTTTCCAGCGAGCGGAAGTGATCCTCGCCGTGTTGGCGGAAGATTTCGGGAATCGGCATGCCGGCATCGATGGCCACGAGGTTGTCTGTGTCGACCAAGGCAAACCCGGTGAGAGAGGAAAGAATCCGACCCACGCTGGATTTGCCGGATCCCATGAATCCGACGAGAACCAGATTGCGAAACACCGGGGTCAGATCTTCACGACGTTGAGGGCTTTGGGGCCGCGGTCGCTCGGCGCGACCTCGAACTCCACGGCATCGCCTTCCTCCAGCGTTTTGTAGCCGTCGCCGCGAATCTCCGAGTAGTGCACGAAGATGTCGGCGTTGGTCCCGCTGGGATCGGCGATGAAGCCGAAGCCCTTCTTATTGTTGAACCATTTGATTGTTCCTTGGGGCATGTGTTCCAGGGTTTAAAAAAGGCATAGCTGCCTCCGGTGCGGTTTAGGGTGAAGTCGGCCGGCTCGTCAATTGCATATTGGAAAAAACCTGCAGAGGGGCCATGATCCGACCCCGTGAAGAAATCAAACGCCAAGGTGCTGGTGGGGGTCGTGATGGGCAGCAAGTCGGACTGGACGGTGCTCAAAGCCGCCGCGCAAATTTTGAACCAGTTGGAGGTGCCGCACGAGTGCAAGGTGGTCTCGGCGCATCGCACCCCGGATCTGATGGCGACCTATGCGAAAACCGCGAAATCGCGGGGCCTGCGGGCGATCATTGCCGGGGCGGGCGGGGCGGCGCATTTGCCGGGCATGCTGGCGGCGCACACGACGGTGCCGGTGTTGGGCGTGCCGGTGCCCACGGGTTCGTTGCAGGGGATGGATGCGCTGCTTTCGATTGTGCAAATGCCGGGCGGAGTGCCTGTGGCGACATTTTCCATCGGCTCTTCCGGGGCGAAAAACGCAGGGCTGTTCGCCGCGGCGTTGCTGGCGGCTGATGATGCCGCCTTGGCGAAACGTCTGGAGAAATACCGCGCTGCGCAATCGCACGAGGCGGAGACCTCGGTGTTGCCGGACGATCCTGCATGACCACCAGGGTGAGGCCCGCGCATTTTGCGGGAGAAATAGCTTCTGCGGCCACCGAAGCGGCGGATTTGCTGCGACAGGGCGATGTGGTGGCGGTGCCGACCGAAACGGTCTATGGGCTGGCCTGCAAGGCGTTGAATCCCGCGGCGGCAACGAAGGTTTTTGCGGCGAAGGAGCGTCCGGCCTTTGATCCGCTCATCGTGCATGTGGCGGATGCATCGTGGATCGTTCGCCTCACCACGGCCGAGGGCGCGGTGCTCGAGTTGGCGCAGAGATTGGCGTCGGCTTTCTGGCCGGGGCCGTTGACGATGGTGCTACCGTCGCGCGACGTCGTGCCGGATTTGGTCAGGTCAGGTTTGCCGACGGTGGCGTTGCGCTGCAGTGCGCATCCGGTCATGGCGGCGGTGGTGACGGCATTGGGCGATCCGGTGGCGGCGCCGAGCGCCAACCGCTTCGGGAGGATCAGTCCGGTGACGGCCGTGCATGTGGTTGAAGAACTGGGCGGGCGTATTCCGCTGGTGCTTGATGGAGGGCCATGCCGTCACGGCTTGGAATCGACGATCGTGGCAGTCGAGAGTGGCCGGTTGGTGCTGTTGCGGCCGGGACCGGTGACGCGCGAAGAGTTGGAGCGGTTTGCGCCGGTGGAAGTGGCGCGGCGTGACGGTGCGGTGTCCGCACCGGGAATGCTGGAGAGTCACTACGCGCCGCGCACGCCTCTGAGGATTTTGCCGGAGGGATCGGCGCGGCCGGCTGATGCGGCGAAAAGCGGGTTGCTGATTTTCGGCCCGGGCGATGCGGATGGGTTTGCGGCGGTGGAAAAGTTGTCGGCCGACCTTTCGGAGGCGGCTCCGCAGTTTTTTGCCGCGTTGCGACGGTTGGACGCGGCGGGTGTGGGGAGAATTTATGCGGGGACGGTTCCGGAGCGTGGATTGGGGTTGGCCTTGATGGATCGGTTGCGGAGGGCGGCGCATGAGTAAAGAGAGGCTCAATACGAAAGCAGCGGGTATCGTGGCGCTGGCGGTCATGCTCAGTCGCGTGCTCGGCTTGGCGCGGGAGCTGATCTTCGCGGCGCTCTTCGGGGCGGGGCGGGGGATGGACGCGTTCATTACGGCGTATCGGGCGCCGAATCTGTTGCGGGATCTTTTTGCCGAGGGGGCGCTGTCAGTCGCGTTTGTGACGGTGTTCTCGAAACTGGGCGTCGAGCGCGGCCATGAGGCAGCGTGGGAGCTGGCGCGCAAGATGGCGACGCTGGCGCTGGTGTTCATGACGGGGGTGGTTGTGCTGGGAATTATTTTTGCAGCCCCGCTGATTGCGGTGCTCGCGCCGGGGTTCGACCCCGAAAAGTCGGCCTTCGCCGTCGAGCTGACGCGGATCATGTTTCCTTTCATTCTCCTCGTGTCGATGGCGGCGTTGGCCATGGGGATGCTGAATTCGCGCAATGTGTTCGGCGTGCCGGCGCTGGCTTCGAGTTTTTACAATCTCGGCTCGATCTTCGGTGGGGTCACGCTGGCGTGGTGGATTGATCCGACGTTCGGTCCGCGGGCTTTGATCGGGATGGCGATCGGCACGCTGCTGGGCGGGTTCCTGCAAATGGCGGTGCAGTTGCCGAGCCTGCGGAAGGTCGGGTTCCGATTTCATTTTGATTTCGGCTGGAATGATCCGGAGGTGAAGCGCGTGCTTGTCCTGATGTTGCCGGCGGTGATCGCGGCCAGTGCGGTGCAGGTGAATGTGATGGTGAACAGCGTTTTTGCCTCGTATCTGGGCGACGGCGCGGTGAGTTGGTTGGCCTACGCGTTCCGCCTGATGCAGCTGCCGCTGGGGATTTTCGGTGTGGCGATTGCCACGGTGACGTTGCCCGCCGTGTCAAAGATCGCCGCAGGCGGGGATATGGCGCATTTCCGTGACACGCTGGCGAAGGCGTTGCGGCTGGCTCTTTTCCTCACCTTGCCGGCCACGGTCGGGCTTGTGCTGATGAGTGACGAGATCATCGGCCTGATCTACCAGCGCGGAAAATTCTCCCTAGAGGACACGCTGCAAACGGGCGCGGCGCTCAAGTTTTATGCAATCGGCCTGATGGCTTACGCATGTATCAAGGTGCTCTCGCCGGCGTTTTATGCGCTGGAGCGCAAATGGACGCCGATGCTGGTGAGCTTCGGTGCCATCGGGCTGAATGTGCTCCTGAACTGGCAGTTGACGTTCCAGTTCGGGATGGGGCATCGCGGTTTGGCGCTCTCGACTGGTCTGGCGGCGGTGGCCAACTTTCTCGCGTTGTATCTGCTGATGCGTAAAGCGGCGGGCGGCATGCGCACGGCATCATTGATCGGGCCGTTCGGCAAGATGCTGATCGCGGCAACGGGATTGGCCGCGGTGTGTTTCGCGGGGCAGCAATGGCTGGGCGCTTGGCTGACCTCGGCGGTGTTGATGGACCGCATGTGGTCCTTGTTGGCGGTGATCGGGGCTAGTGCGGGGGCTTATTTCGGGATTTGCGCGTTGCTGCACGTGGCGGAAGCGCGTGAAGCGGTGGCGATCATCCTCCGAAAGATCAGCCGACGGGCTATTTCGCCGCCGCCGGCGTAGGGTTATACGCGAACCGAATTGGGAGAAATGCCGTTGATCGGTGGCATTCCGCGACATAGCGGCGCGCCGTAGCGTGGACCTCTCGCCCTATCTTGGTGCTCAGGCGACCTGCATGTAGGGCAGCTTCGCGGCAGTGGAGCGAACGTCGTCGAGGCCTTCAAGCAGGTCGGCGATGGCGTCCCAGCGTCCATTGACCAAGGCTTCCTTGGCGTGATCAGGAAGGGTGGCAGGGAAGCTGACGTCGGCCATGTTGACTTGGCCGGCGGCGATATCGAGGTTGATCTCGGTCTGCGGGGCATCGTCAATCAACGCCGCGAGGGCGCGGATGTCGCGTCCGTCCATGACAAGGCAGGGCATGCCGAGGGTGATCGAATTGCCGAAGAAAATCTCGGCAAAGCTTTCGGCCAAGACGGCGC
>JBILDG010000010.1:0-20265 GCA_044352715.1 Chthoniobacterales bacterium
TGGGAATTTGGATCGGGCGGGCGATCGGCCATTGGGCGGGCCACCAGCTTCTTCCTCGGCTGCGCGGCGCAAACAATATCCAATAGAAGTTTCGTGTGATTTCTTTCAAAGCGAAATCGAGCAATCTGAGGGGCTGAGAGGATTCGCTGTCAACCATGCCGTCAGATTATCCAGAGTTAAGGAAGCTGGTTTTGAAGGTTTTGGCCGGTGTGGTTTGTCTGCTGGCAGGCATCGCACTCTCCACGGTCGCATTCGCCTACAATAACGATTTTAATGATCGGAAACTTTGGGATTGGGAAGGATTTGCGGTGTGCTCCGGGGTGGCCGTTCTTTCCTTCGCCATCTTCTCCACCACCCGATTTTTTTTCGTAGGCAGGATGCCGGGTTTTTTTCTCGGGTTCGCGGGAAGCTGTGTTGGTCTATGTCTCCCGCTCTACGTGTTCGGCGGCGCGGAGGGCAGAATGTGGTTTCCGATTATTCTCCTTTTTGGAATCCCGCTGATGTCCCCGTTGCTCCTGTTAACCGGGCTCGGGTGCTGGCTTGTTTGGGGCGCATGGATTTGCAGGAGCACAAATCCATGAAAGGAAATCAAGCAAGTCAAAATCATGCAGCAGAGCGGTCCACGCAAGGGGACGATGGCGACGATCTCGCGGCCCGATAAGACGTGAAGGTCACGGAGCAGCTTGAGGGGTGGCCGAGCTTTTTATCGTTTACATGATTGACATAGCGACATTCAGCAAACCGGAGGAGGCCCACCTTCTCCGAATGCGGCTTGAGGCCGGCGGCGTCGCCGCCCGGATCCAAGACGAGAACATGGTGCAGGTCAATTGGCTCTACTCGGATGCGATTGGTGGGGTTCGGGTCCAAGTCTCGGAGGACGACCTTCCTCGCGCTCTGGATATCTTGCGTGATGGCGGTGTGGAGATTGTGCCGGACATGAGGCCGGCCTGCACTCGGTGTGGTTCGGCCAACACGGCCCCCGACCAGCTTCCGAGACGGTTGTCGTTTCTCTCGATTTTGCTCGTGGGTTTTCCGGTGTTGTTTGGCAGGAGAAGATTGCGGTGCGGGAGCTGCAACCACGTCTGGAATGGCAAATTGAAAAACGCGGGCTGAATTTTTAATCGTCGGCCATCCATGGACGAGCCGACGTGGACGATGCTCACTTTGCGCCTTGGCAGATGCGACGGGCCAGCCTGCATGGTCACCGGCCGCTGCAAGCTGTGTGCCCATCGCCTCGCAGTTTGTGCAGACTGAGGTCGGGGATGGTGGTTTTCAAGAGGGGGTGGACTTGGCAGTTTTTCAGGCCGGGTCGGGATGCTCACAGCCCCGGGATTCATGGGGCGAACCGGCTGTTTTGCAGAACGCGCCAATTGTAGTGCCGATCTAGCGGATCGGAGTCGATCTTCGGTAGATCGGCTGCGTAATCGGGGATCGTGGCATCGTTCGGGTCGAGGTAGCGCTCGATGGTGGTAGAGCCGCGGTATTCACTCAGAATCACGCCACGCTCTTCATTCCAAGTGCCGGCCGGCACCGAGGGCGGGCTTTTGAGCGCCTGCACGGTGTAATAGACCGTGAAAGTATTCGACTTCGTGGTCAGGCGACCCAGCAGGTTGGCGTAGGGCCGCTCGCGGGTGTTGTCGCCCACGAGGGCGAAGTCGTTGCCATACCAGGCCGCCCGCGCGGCCGCGTCGGTCGCCCAACTGCTTCCTTGGGGAACCAGAAAAATATCGCAAATCTCGGTGGCGGATTTGAAGAGGCCTCCGCTAGCAAATTTCTCCTCAAACTGGCGGAGGGTGCCGCTCGATTCGTCGAGATTGAGCGCAAAGCGCGATGCCGTTGCATCGGTGTCTCGGTTCCCTTGTGTTTTGTAGACCCCGGCCTTCGACAACGGCACTTTCGTCACTTTTTCAGATGCCAGGGCGGAACGCAGGGCGGTGTTGCGCTTGATGTAGGTGAAGGGCTGGATCTGGTAGTTGAGGTTGACCTTGCCATCGGTGGAGAAGGGTTCGCTGATCGCGTAGGGCTCAGCGACCGGCATCCAGAAGAGGTCGACCAAGAGATGATCGCGCGGAGAGGTGGAGCCGATGTGCCCGGTCGGGCCCGGGCGGAAGAGCAGCGTCTGCCACGGTCGCCCGGAGATCACCCCCGTGGGGAGCGATCCAAACATGCCGGCCGACGGAACCATGCGGTTGGGAGAGAAAAGCGAATCTTCGATTTCTGTCTGGCCCTGGTTGAAGTAGGGGTCTTGTCCGGCCGATTGCAGAGAACCTTCGTCGGCTTTGTTGATGTAAGGCCCGTCGGGCATCATAGAAACTCCGTTATCCCAATCCCCCGGCGTCACGCCATCGTTGGCGGCGAATGCCCCGTTGAGGCCCGTCGGCACCGTGGGAAATGTGCTCCTCACCCAATTAGTGCTATTGGTATTCCACTGATAATTTGCATCCTTGAATAGCTTGCCGCCCTGAACGGAAGTCGGGAGCGAGAACTGGGAAAATGGTGCGGAAGACGCCATGCGGGATCCCGCCACGGCTTGCGGATGTGGAACGAAGGCGTCACTGGCGATGGCGTCGCTTCTGCTCAAAGCCCGGGCATCGCCCGCCGGACCGGCGGCCGGATTCAAAATCAAACTCCACAGCACATCGTTGGTGGCGGAAACCGCTTGGGACAGTTTTGCGCCACCAGAGAAATTCATAAAGTGAGCGCGGTCCCGGGCGGTTTCCTTGATGGCGGAATTGTTTGTGAGCCCAAAGGTGTTGGCGGTTTTTGTGTTGGGGGTTTCTCCCACCAGTTTCGGGATCGGCAGCGGAGTCGTTTCGAGTTTTGTCAGATCGATGTCAAAAGCGGCGGCGCGTTGCGCATCCGTAAAACCGCCGGCGTTTATTCCATAAAGCTCGACGCGGACGCCTGCGCCGCCGGAGATTTCCATTTGAGCCGAGACAGGAATCTTGATTGGTAAAATACTGCTGTAAAAAGGGTTATTTGGAGATGCCGTGGCGGGGAATGTGGTTGGGTTGCTCCCCAGCCGGAGGCTGGTGGCTCCGCTTGTTCCCACTAGGCGGCGAAAACCCTGTGCCCCTCCCATTCGACCTCCCGCAAGTTGGACTCGATCTGGTGTCAACGGCGGGCGCAACACGGCGGCGGCCGGAAAGCCAAGCGGAAAGGTTTCCCCTTCGCAAGTCAGCTGCAAAGTCTCCAGCCCGGTCACCCGGATGACGGGATCTGAATCGGTGATTTCCCGGAACCCGTGGGAGGGATCGAAAAGGCTGATCAGCAGATAGGCCTGAATCGCCACCCGGCCGGCGGCGGGTTGGTCGGCGGAGGACCAATAGGTGGGATTTCCTGTGCCGAATTTGGCCCCCGCCTGGCTTGGGTGGACCGGTTCTCCGTCGTCACCGAGGGCGATGAAGAACAGTGAAACCTCGCTCACCACCGGAAAGCGCCCGAACCCCTGCACCTCCCAGTCCAGATGCTTGGCCGGGACAACGACGCCCTTATCCGCAAATTTATTTGCAGTTGGCGTGGAGTCCGAGAGGTTGGTGCAGCGGACGTAGTCGAAGATTTTGACGAGGACGTCGCGGCGGTCCTGCGGATATTTGTTGGAGAAGCTGCCGCCGAAACCCGGGATGACGCGGGAGGTAAGGGTGTCAAGGTAGGAGAGGAGGAGGTCGTTGCGGGGTATGGAGATATCGGTCGTGGTGTTGCCCGGATCTGCGCGCACAAAGCCATAGTCCCGGCCGTTGATGCGGGAGGCGAAGCTCAGCAGCCTGTCGGTTGCCGTGCGTTTCGAGCTGTCCGCGCTGACCGGCCAGATATTGACCCGCGGGGTTCCAAACAAGGTGACTTCCGGGGCGCGGCTGTGGGCGGTGAGCAGGAAGCGGGCATTTTCCAGCTGCTGGGCCTCAAGCCCGCTGGCCGCGCGTTCGTCGTTGTAAAGCAACTCGCCCACGGAGGTATACTTGCGCTCTTTTTTTGGCGTCACATTCGCCCCCATCTGGGCGGCATCACTGGAGCCGCCGAAGCGGTAGCGAGGAGTGAGGGCCAGGAGTTTTGCGGTCGTCAACGTGGGAAAAACTTTGCTCAGCGTGGTAGTGGCGGGATGGCCGGGGTAACGCTGGTATTCGCCGCTGCCGGGCTGGTTAAGGGCCAGCGCTTTTTCATCCTTGAGTTCAAATCGGGGGGTGTCCCAGAAGGTTCCATTGGCACCGAGCGCGCTGCCGCCGGCGGTGTTGATGTTCACCTTGCAGGTCTCGTCGTCGCTCCAGAAGGCGACGCGGCCGATGATGGGATTTGCCGCGGTGGCGCCGCCCACGGTGACGGTGCTGCTGCCGGAGGAAGTGGGCGCGATCAGTTGCCCGTCCTCGAGGACGTAGAGCCAGCGAACTGGCATGGGCGCGGGTTGCCCGGCAGGGGCGCCGGGCGCGCCGCTGATGTCAAAGCCTTCGATCTGGCCGTTGCCCGGGTAGTCGAGGATAGGGAAGCGTTTGATCTCATTGGCCCCGCTGCCAATGGTGGCGGGCGCATTGAGGTCAACCCAGAGCGCCGGCTCGGTGGCCCAACCGGCGGAGTCCGGCAGGTCGCCTGCCATGGTCGCGGAGTCTGACGTCGTCATGGCTGTGGAGGAATACAGTTTATAGATGCGCTCAAGGTCGCCCGATGAATCGAACACGCGGATGGCGCCGGGTTGCGAGGCCCATGCCGTGCCGGCCGATCCCATGGTGGTGGCTTGGTCGATTTGCGCTTGCACGAGGCTCACTACGGTGTCGGCGAGCGTTTGGGTGATGGCGGCAGAGAGTTCGCCGGAAGCCGACTTGCGCAAGCTGATGGTGCGCGAGAAGAAGCCCACTCCGGCGACCGTCAAAAGCACGAGCACGGCCAAGACGATCAACAGGGCGGATCCTTGTTTGGAGCGGATGAGGAGGTTCATGGTCGGTAGAGCAGAGGACGTCCGGTATCGGGGTTCAACTGGATGGTGGCATAGTTGCTTGGCTTCGAATCCGCCGTGGTTCGGTCCGCGGCCACGGTAAGAAAAAGCTTGTTGCGGTCGGGTGGGGCCGGATCGATCGCGCCGGAGGGCCGCACCTTGAAGGCAAGGTAATCCGTGGCTTCGCCGCCGACGGGCATTGAGCCGGGGGTCATTTGACCGAGCCACGGGGAGAGGTTCGGATCGTCGAGCAAGGCGACGCTCTCGGGAAATTTGACGAGCCTCGAGGCGGGTTCGGCCGGGCTGACCAACCAAACCTGCATGCCCGTGTAGTGGGTGGCCCCGGTGTTTTTGAAAATCCGCACCTCGGCCGTCTTGCCACGCACGGCGGCCACCTGCCGTGCCTTCTCGATCTCATCGAGAACGGTGTGACCGGCCTGCTCGACTTTACCGGATTGCACAGCGGAGGTGAAACCTCCGGTGGCCAGAGTTGCGAGCACGGCGATGATGGCCACAACCACGAGCAACTCGACCAAGGAAAATGCGCGACGCTTCATTCGCTGCTCCATTTCGATTCCCGCAGCGTCACGGGCACGTTGAGAACGGTGTAGTTGATCTTCTCGGCCGCCAGCGCACCCAACACCTCGCGGAGATCATCCTCGTATTTGGCGACGTCTTGAAACTTGCCGGTGAGCGCGGACAGGATGACGCTCGGTTCGGTGGCTCCGGACTCGATCCGGACCATGGAAGGCTCATCCAGCACAATGAGCGTGGCCTGCACCATGGGGGGGAGCTGATGACTTTGGATCCCGGCGGTTCTCCGGGAGTTATATTGGTAGTCACTGGTCAATGCCGTGCCATTTGGATCGTTTGCGGTCGGCTGGCGCGGCCAAAGAATCAAGGCGATCACATTTTCGGCGATGGGAAACCCGGTGCTCTTGACCCTATTGGTCCAGGCGGACGTCGCGTCTTTAAAAACATCGATAGACTCGGTGGGTGAAACTCCCTGCATGAGCCGATAGCGGTAGCGGGGGGTCTCGACGTGGGCCGGCCTCCAAGTGTCCTCTCCAAATTCGACCCAGTAACCGACCTCGTTCAGCAGCCCGGCGGGAGTCGGGCTGACGCCCGAAGTTGCCAAAGGACTTTGAAAAAAGAGGTTTTGCCCATGCGATGAGTTGGTGATGACGAAGTGGAGGTCGGATGTGCGGATGTATTTTTGGGGATCCTGTGGGTTATCATAATCCCAGTAGGTGTTCAGGGTTGCCTGCGAAAGGGTGGCGGTAAGCAGGTCGAAAGCCGCCCGCGCGGAGGAGAACCGTTCAATCGTAGATTGTGAGTGGCGAATCGTGGAAAGGGTGGCCCCGACAGCCATAGAAAGCAGGGACAACAACAAGGCCAAAACGGCCGTGGCCACCAGCACCTCAACCAAAGAAAAACCGGCGCACTGCTTGCGAAATGAAGTATGCATCACGGACCGATTTTCAGCGAACGGAGGAAAGTCAACCGATTGGTTTGTCGGGGTGCGAAATCCGGACAGGTAACCGTGACAGTCACCAACTCGGATGAGTTTCCGATCGAATCTCCTCCACCCGGGATCGACGGGTCCGCAGAAAGAAAGGTGACACGATAGAAAGGCTCATTCTCCGCGTTTGACGAGGGCTGTTGGCTCAAGTCCCCACCGATCAGCCGTCCGGATTTGTTGAACAGCATAACAAAATCCGGAGAATTAATCAGGTCGCCGAAGTCTGCTTGGTTCAATTCCGCCCGCACATGTTGGATGATTGATGCGATGGCCGAGTCGTTGGTTGATTCGCGAACGCTGGTCAAGCCGCTCCCGACCAGTCCAATTATGGCCAAGAGCGCAAAGGACACGATCCCGAGTGCAATGGTGACTTCGACCAAGCTGAACCCGAGCCTAGTTGACTTTCCGCCCGACACAGGCAAGAAGATTCGATGAGACGCATCTTCCGTTGAGTTGTCAAGCGCGAGGGGAGCCTGACAAACCAATGCAGATTTCAACTTGCTATTCAGGGAGGGGGGCATCCTTAGATAAATCTTAACAGGTCAACGGAAGTTTCAAAAAGTGAACATATCGCGGCCTGCCATAAAGGTTGCCAGTCAAAAAATGTTTACGATCTCATTAAGGTGCACAAAAAAGTGAGATCCAGAGTTGTGGGAGAAAATACCAAGGCTGGAGCACGGTCACTCCGCCTTCTCCCCGGTTTCCTTGGATGCGTTGTCGTGTCTCTCTTTCGCGGCGGCGAGCTCCTCTTGGCACAAGAATCCATCGCTGTTTGTGTCGAGCTTCTCGAAACTCCTGGTAAGTTGTTCATCGGTGGGTGTTTGCTCCAACTTAGCATGCTGCTTTCGTTTGATTTCCAGATACTCCTCCAAGGTCATCGCTTGGCCGTTCAGGATGGAAACGGCAAGAAACAAAACCAAAACAGTTAATGGAAACCGTAAGATATTCATGGATTTATTTATGTTAACGTTCTAACCTTTTGCTAAAGATAAGGCATTGTCAAACTGTTTTTCGAGAATCCACCGTGCAGCCTGCAATCCGACCGCCAGCCGATGGAGGGCGCTCTTTCGACATTCTTCCCGCGATGAACGCGATCGATTCCCAAAGCGGGGAGAGAGGGGCCTCGAGAATGGCCGTGTGGGAAAACTCCTCGCCGCGCCGAGGCCATCCTCTCCCCACCTATTAATCGGCTTAGGATAGCCACTGCTCATGTCAGTCCCGCGTCGCTGGAACAGTGCCATCATCGGTTTCATCAACTTTAAGAACGGCGAGATGTTTGAAAAGATAGACCGTGTCTCCGGCACCGCCAATTGTAAACCAGATGGCGCTGCCGACCGAGACTGCACCCTGAATGCCGAGCATAACGGTCCACCAGAATTTCCATTCCTCCGAGTCCATCTCCCGGATGGTAAGGTTGTAAGTGGTGCCGGCGATGAAGACCAAGCACCAAGCGGCCGTCCAGAACATCATCACAATATAGATGATTTTGTCGGTTAGGGTGAACTCGTTTGTGATTCCTATCCGGCGAAGGAGCTTCGGCACACTGGATGCGGGTGCCTCGTTGGATGCCTGTTTTTTGCCGTTGTTTCCGACTGCGTATTTTCCGCGATGCAGCAACCGGTCCATGTTGAAGGGGTGCTGGTAGGTCATGAGGGACACAATGATGTAAACCGCGTAGGAGAGCAGCACCGCAAATACGGCCATGTGAATGCCGTTGATGATGGTCGATGTGCCGGGAAAGGTCAGGCCCGGCCAGATCTGTTTGATGACGATACTGCCGACGGAAACGGCGCTGCCCGTGATGAGCCCGGCCCAAGCCGCGGCGGTGGTCCCCCGCTTCCAATAGAGGCCGCCGATGATGGCGCAGGAAGCTCCGCCAATGTAAATGGCGGCGGTTATCTCGAACCACATGTTGATGAAGTCCTTCATCGTCCAGAGGGAGCTGAACAAAAAGGAAATGAGCCCGATCATCACGATCGACCAGCGCAGGTATTTCAAGTGCTCCGCGGTGGAGAAGGGTTTTTTGCGGAAGGGCATGATGACATCCTGCAGAAAAATCGATCCCCACGAGTGATAGGCGGAGTTGTCGGTTGAGACCGAGGCTCCGATCATAAAAATCGCGAAGAGACCGAGCAGACCGGGGGGGAGAAGGTGTCGCATCACGACGGGGACGAACATTTGCGATTGGAGATACGGATCGGCGATCACCCCGGCCTCGGCGGCGATTTCCGCCTGGATTCCGGCATACAGGGGATTCCAAATCAGCACGTAGGCGGCGACGGAAATGCCGACGGTTCCCAGCGTGATCATCAGCCAGCGCCAGCTGCTGAGGATGTTTCCCATCTTGGCTTCGTGCGGGCTTTTGGCCGCGGTCATGAACCCCGCTCCGCCCTGCCAGACACCTGTTTTGACGACATACAAAAGGGCCATCATGACGAAGAACGAGGGTCCAAAGTCGGGTAGCCCGCCCTGCTTGAATGGATTCATCATGGAAACACCTTCCGGACGCACAACGTTGCGGACCATGTCCTGAATTTTCCCGTCGGCGGTGGCGGTGATTTTTTCGGAGCCAAGCAGGGTGTTCATCACGTTTTCCCAGCCGAAAAACCAGAGGAAGAATACGACGCATCCGATGCAGGCAGCGCTGGCGATGATCCCCTGGAAAAAACTCGTTACCATGATTGTGTTCTGCCCGCCGGCGACGGCGAGCAGGACGGCCGCGCCGATCATGACCAGCATCGTGAGGTGGTAAACGGACACCTCCAGGCTGAACAAGCTGACGTATGGCGGGAGGCCCAGAAACCAAATCAGAAAATTTGCTGTGACCATCGGGAAGACCGCGCAATTGAGCACGCCGGAAAAAAAGGCGACCAGCCCGGCGAAAACCCGGAACCGGCGGCTGTAACGCATCTCGAGAAATTGCGCCATAGTGAGAGCCCTTGTTTCGCGATAGCGGTAGGCGACCCATCCGGAAAGGGCGATGATGATGCCGACCGGCATCAAGAGCATGCCCCACCAAAGTCCGCCGATCCCGTTGCGGTAGTAGCTTTCAAACTGACCAACCATGCCTATCGCCGAGAGGAAGGCCATGCTCTGGGCGATGGTCAGCAAGTAGCGCCCGGCCAGTCGCTCGGAGGATAGAAATCCCGCGACGGATTTGGTCATCCGGTTGGTGACCAGAGCGATGGCAAAAAGCAGAACCGTGAAAGCGGCAATGATGAACCAGTCGAGCGAATACACGGTTTAAACTCCTTCGGGAGATCCGATTTTCAACACGGCGGCGGTTGAGGTCTTGTATTTGCCGCCTTGCAGGGCGACAAAAAGATATTCCGGCCTGCCATTGCGCATGAGCAATTGCGGACGCTCGAAACGACCTTCGCGATCCAGTCCGTTCGGAGGTTCCGGGAGATACCGGCTGCTTTCGTAGAAGGCCACCGAGGGCTGACCCCAATGCAGGCCATCATCGGATTCGAAAAGCAGTCCGTAATGATGGTTCCAGTAGCCCATGTCGCGCATGATCATTTTGAATTTTCCTGCCTCGATCCAGAGATAGGCATCCTCGCTTTGCGCATTTTCACCCAGATGGCGGAGGTTGATGATCGGGCCACCGCCGACTTTTTCCCACGGCCCTTCGAGCGTTTTGGCCACGGCGAGACCGTATCGGCGGTTTGTGAACTTGCCGACGTCGGCGGTCGCGGCTTTCAGGCCGGCGGCAAGATCTTTTTCCCAGTCCGCAATGCACCACGATTTGTAGTAGAGCCAGAACTCCCCGTTCGGATGCCGGACAAATGCGGGATTGGTGGTGCACATGGAATTCCAGGCTTTCGGATCGGGATCGGGCTCGATGATCGGGCGATCCGAGCGTTCCCACGGCCCGTGGAGCGAGTCGGAAACCGCCATGCCGGTCCGCTTGGTGTAGGCCGTTCCGTCGGAAACCCCCAAGTAGAAAAGGACATACTTGTCGCCGACCCGGTGGATGGTCGGGTTGTGGCAGCTGCCGGAGTCCCACCAATCCCCACCCCGCGGGGCCAGGGCCACGTCCAGCGTCTCGTAAGGACCCTCCGGCCGGTCTGCCACCGCGTGGGCGATCTCGCAACACGTGATCCAGCCGCTGGGCCCCGCCTCGTTTTTCCAGCGCGAATAGAAAACATGCACCTTGCCGTCTGGAGCGTAGATTGGCGAACAGCACCAGACGTTGTAACCCGGGAGCTCAAGGATGCGCCCAACGGCTTTCAGCCTGGTGGAAAATTCCGATGCGACCGGGGTTGTTTTGCTGATCATTTTTTCCTTACAAAATGCCGTCGACCGGGTTGGCGTTTGACTGGGCCGCGTGAATCGGGACGAGAATTCCGGGAAGCTCCGGAAGACGGTCCGCCGGGGTGCTTGCGTTCAAGCGGACGGAGCAGGAAGCCAGTCCCTCGGATTCCGCGGTCAGAATCACTTCGCCCGGAGCCGTGACCGCCTGGACGAGGACCTGACACCGTCCGTGAAACGCGCGGCAATGCGGAGCCTTCGGAGGTTCGTGGCTGGTGGGATTCCCGTTGCCGGTGCCCAGGATTTTTCCCGGTCCCGAGATCGAGAAACGGACAAGCGGGTCGGCGTCCGGGACGCTGCGGCCCTCGCGGTCCGCGACCCGCACATTGCACACGACAGTGTCGCGGCCATCGGCGGCGAGGCTGGTCCGGTCCGGCACGATTTGCAGGGCGACCGGCCCGCCGGCGGTCTCCGAAATGGCCCGCAGCACCTCTTTTCCGTCCGCGGAAAATCCGACGGCTGTGAGACGCCCCGGTTCATAATTAACCATGGTCTCGAAAAACCCGTATTTTTTTATCCGGTCGCGTGCAACGGTCCGGCCGTTCAGAAGCAGTTCAACCTCTGCGCAGTTGGTGTAGACCCTGACTTTGACGGGGGATCCCTCACGTCCGTTCCAAGTCCAGTGGGGAAAAAGGTGAATCATCGGCTCCGGGTTCCACTGGCTCTTGTAGTAATACCAAGCGTCTTTGGGAAACCCGCACAGATCCATCAACCCGAAGCGGGTCACGACGGAGGGCCAGCCGTAGGGGTAGGTTTCTCCCCGGTAGTCGAACCCGGTCCAGAGAAAGGTCCCGGCGAGAAAATCCCGTTCCGCGCAGTGTTTCCAGACTTCCTCCATGGGTGACCCCCACGGGGTCAGCGCATTGTTGTAGGCGCTGACGACCCCCTTGAGATGATCCCCGGTCCAGACGACGCCGTCGCGGCCGAAGTCCTGCAGTGCGAGCGGCCGGCCCTCGTAATGTTCTGGTTCATAGACTCCCCGCGTGGCGGCGGAGCCGCCGCTTTCGCTGGCAATCAGAGGAATTGCGGGGTGTTTGCGGTGAAATTCATCGTAAAGCCGTTCGTCGACACCCTGGTCTGTATACAGGTAGTTCGCGCCGAAGACATCGAGGCGGAATCCCGCCTTCTCGTGGGTGTCCGCGATATCCACCCAATGGCAGTTCATGGCGTAAGTGGCGGGCCGGGTGGGGTCGAGACGGTGCACGAGATCCTGCATGCGTCGAAGCTGACGGATGCCGACCTCCGTGTGCTGGATGTTCATTTCCTCGTTGCCGATGGACCAAAGTATGACACAGGGGTGGTTGCGATCGCGCCGGATCAGATCTTCGAGTTGTCCGAGAATTTCCGGAGAAGAGCCGGTCAGGCGGGTTTCATTCACCACGAGAATGCCGAGACGGTCACAAATCGCCAAGAGCGCGGGGGAGGGGGGATTGTGGGCAACCCGCAGCGCGTTGGCCCCCATCGCTTTCATCTGGAGCATGCGCCATTCCATCAAGCTGTCTGGAATGGCGGTTCCGACGCCGGCATGGTCCTGATGATTGCAGGCGCCGCGCAGTTTCAGTGGACGGCCGTTCAGGAAAAATCCCTTCCCCGCGTTGAATTGGACGTCGCGCACGCCGAAGGGAGTTTCCAACACGTCGACAACGGCCCGGTCGGTGGCAACGGTTGACTTGAGCGTGTAAAGGTATGGATGTTCCGTATCCCAGAGGATCGGATTCCACGGAGGTGCGTTTTGAGCCAGCACTGCGGACTCCCCAGCTCCAACAATCAAGTTTCCGGCGAGGTTAAGCACCTCGTTTTCTTCCGCATCCAGCACAATGGAATGCACCGTGCATTCCACGGGAAGATAGCTGTCGTTGCGCACGGTGGTCTCCACTCTCAACCCGGTTGGGTCGCCATGGACGAAAACTCCGCTCCAGTCGATGTGAACGGGATGCGTTTTAACCAAGCGGACATCGCGGTAAATGCCGCCTCCCTCGTAAGACCATAACTCGGAGAGGCGGGCATCGGCGCGGACGGCAATGGTGTTGAAACCGCCAAAGTTGCAGCAATCGGTGATGTCGCAGGCAAATCCGGTGTAGCCGCTCAGGTGCCGCGTGGCGAAGTGTCCGTTGATCCAGACGCTGGAATCCCGGAACACCCCGTCAAACTCGATCAGGATTCGGGAACTGGCATCATCTGCAGGCAATTCGAATGTTTTGCGATACCATGCCACTCCTTTTTGCATGGATCCGTGGGAGACTTCTGCTTCGGGAGCAAAGGGGTTTTCCTGGATAAAATCGTGGGGAAGGTCGACGATTTGCCAGTTTTGATCGCGGAACCCCGGCTTGGAGAGTCCATGATTGCCGGCTTTGATCCACTCGGGTGCCCGGAAGTAAGCCCGGTGAATGGATTCGAAGTTGCGCTCTTCAAGGTCATCTTGGGTGAAGCGCCATCCGTGGTTCATGGAGAAAGTTTTACGCATGATGAATTTTTAGTAGCAGCGAAACCATTTTAAAATAGGAACGTTCTCAGGTTTAACTTGATCTTATACACTACTACGCATTACTGTGAAGCTTGTGGGTGAACAAAAACTGTGCCTTGATGACAAGGTCCCTCGTGAAGGAATCGATAAGGGGCGATCTCGTGCCCATGCTGAAAGTAAACCAATGGTTTCGGCCTTTGGTGAGCGACTGCAAGCTGTGGGCCGTATTTTGGAACTCCCCGGGTACAACGTATGGTGCTGCTCGCCGATTTACTCCCCCGACGGCAAAGTGCATGTGTTTTACTCGCGGTGGAAAAACGAGGCGGGTCACAGCGGGTGGTTGACGAGCTGTGAGATCGCTCACGCCGTCGCCGACCAGCCGGAGGGACCGTATGAAACTGTCGATGTGGCCCTCGCCCCGCGCGGCGGTAATTGGTGGGATGCCCGCACCTGCCACAATCCAACCATTCACCGAGTGGGCGACAAATACGTCCTGTTTTATTTGGGCACCTCCGATGGTACAGTCTACACCAAGCGCACCGGCATGGCGGTGGCCGACTCACTTTATGGCCCGTGGGAACGGTCGGATCGGCCGATCATCGAGCCCGATCCCGATCCCCAAGCCTGGAACTCCATGTGCACCACCAACCCCGCCCTGGTGCAGCACCCCAGCGGAGAACTCTGGCTTTATTATAAATCATGGTGCATCGCGGACTGGGAGTATGATCTGGAGCACGGGGATGGGATCCGCACCAACCGCCGATATGGTCTCGCTGTGGCGAAAACCCTCGCGGGGCCGTGGGTCAAGCGGGCCGGCGGGCCGGTAATGGATCTTCGTGCAACCGGAAAGAAAGCCCAGAGTGAGGACGCTTACGTTTGGATCGAAGGCCGCACCTTCAAAATGATCATGCGCGACATGGGTTTCTGGAACCATCAATATGGTCTTTATTTTGAGTCCTCCGATGGATTGCGCTGGTCCGATCCGCAGGTGGCATTCTGGGACGCCCGTCGGTATTTCAACGAACCTCCCAATGGCCTCTACCGCGAGGGGCGCTTTGAACGCCCGCAGTTACTCATGCGGAACGGGCTGCCAGATTACCTTTTTGTTGCGTTTCAGGGGGGGCGCTACGGCACGTCATCTGCTGCTGTGCTGAAAATTCATTGATATCCCTATGGGTATTCCGGCTGATTGTTGGGCGAGCATTAGCCACAAATCGTCACTAATCGTATGGATTAAGTAAACCCGCACGCGAAATCTTGGATGTAATTTTATTGGTTTTGTTAGGCGAGGTTTCGTGGTAAATGACTCGAGTGAAGAGGCAGGTGACGATCCGGGATATTGCTGAAAGGACAGGATTTTCTTTTCAGACCGCCAGCCGAGTGCTCAATGGAAAAGCCGGGCTTCACAAGGCCTCCACGGTCCGCAAAATCGAGAAGGCTGCTGCTGAGTTGGGATATGTTCAGAATCTTTATGCCAAGGCAATGAAGGGTGGGCGGACGTGGTCGGTTGGCATCATCATTGATCCTTTCTCGGACAGTTTCACCAAGGACATATTTTGCGGTGCCCATGACGAACTGATGAAACGGCATTACCTCCCTATTCTACTTCTGCATAGTGGCGACTCGCACGACGAGGAGTTGGTTAAGAGACTTGCGGCGCGGCGGGTGGAGGGACTGATTCTGCGACCGAACCCCAACCCCGAAGAATCCAAAGCCATTGCATCAGCCATCGAGCGCTGTCACATGCCTGTAGTCAGCGTTGATTACGATCTCACACCCTCCCGCAAATACGATTTTGTCGGCAGCGCTGACGAACATGGTGGGCATCTGGCAGCGGAGCATCTACTGGAGTTAGGACATCGCCGTCTCGCGGGACTCTTTGTTCCAGTCGAAAGTTTGACTTTACGCCAAAAGGGGTTCGAGGCTGCTGTCGCCAAGCGGACAGGTGTCACCCCACCGATAGTCCTATCTGACTGGGCGCTTGGTGAAAGCGAGCCTTGTTACCTAAGAATCAAAGAATTGCTCAAGAACAAAGATGCTCCAACCGCAATTTTTGCGGGCGGGGATTTTATGTTGCCGGCGATTTATCGCGCCGCCATGGATTTAGGACGGTGCATTCCGGCGGAATTATCGGTGATAGGCTTCGGGGATGTGGACTTTGCCGAACATCTAGCGCCTCCTGCCACAACTCTCAAGCAGGATGCGTATGAGATAGGAGTTCAATCCGCAAGGTTCGTGATCACTCGCATTGAAAATCCTGAATCGGCAATGGCGGCGCGTCACTTGCGCTTTGAACCCCGCCTCATTCTGCGTGGCTCAACGGCCCCCTTAGATGCATAGAATTGCAATTGACGCTTTAGTTTATAGCCACTAATATGTTTACGTTCTCATAAAGTTTAACCATGTGGAAACTGCTCATCTTGACAGTTGCATTTATCAACCTCGGCGCGGCTACGGAAGGGAAGTCAGAAGTGTCCACGCCGGGGCTGGCCGGTGAACGCGCCCTCGAGCTTCATCAACGGTTCTTCGGCGAAATCGTCAAGAATTATCCCGTCGAAACCAAAACCCAGGCCAACGCGGGCTTTAAGACACTGACTCATTTGACGTTTTTCGATGAACCTGCCTCTATAAATGGGCGGCTAGTCATCCCCGTCCCCTTTGAACTGAATGATTATATATTTGATTTTCGGACCATCGAAATCACCGGGTCCGGCTTGGAGCATGTCACTCGGATCACCGCCTCCGGCGAGGGGGTCGGCGGGGTAGTGGTGGTGGCCTCACAGCAGGACCAGAAGATTCAAATCACGGCCTCCTCCGTGATGGCCAGCATGGATCGCCCTTTCTCCCTAGTGTTGGAGGGGGAGGGGACAGTCGACAAAGTCCAACTGGTCAACTATGAGGGGATTTCCTTCGATTTTGATGCCGCTGCCTTCCAAGAGCCGGGATCGGATTTGCCGGTCAAGGCGGTGTCGGTTCAAGTCGACGCGACCCGCTATCGTTCCATTGGTGGAATCTGCGAGCTGAAGCCGGAGAGATATTTCCGCTATTACGCGGCACCCAACGCCGACCGTTCCGGGATGGAACCTTACTTCAGGGGGAAGGGCTTCCTGCCCGGGCGCCAGATCGAGGAGATCGGCCCGGCCTACGAAGACCGGTGGGGTGCGGCGGCCAAGATGCCGCACCTGGAGGAGGATCCCGAACGCCCGGGCTATGCCGACCCCGCTTTTTTCGAACGTCCCGAATTCCGCCGATTCGAAGGGGTTGATCCCTCGCTGGAATTCATCATGTGCTTTGACAGTTGGCCGCGGTTCATGTGGCCGAAAAATTTTCCCGGTGTTCCCAACCAGCGCGGCACGCCGGCCGTTGAGCATTTTGATGCTGCCGCCGATGTCGCCGCCCGCCTGATCGCGGCCCAGATCCGCGACAGCGGGCGCACAGCGACTTGGTGGGAGGTGAAAAACGAGGCTGATGTGAAGTCGGAATGGTTGTATCACCACGAACCGGGCCATGACGGATGGGATTTGCTTGCTGATTTCCACAACCGCGTGGCCCGGCGGATCCGCAGCGAGGCTCCGGATGTCAAGGTGGGCGGCCCGGCCTCCGCTTGGCTTCAGCCCCACCGCGGGGATTTTGCGGTTTGGCGCAATCACCAGCGGTTTATGGACGAGACCCGCGACCATTTGGACTTTTATTCCCTGCATTTTTACGAGATGGGCGCGATGGACTCCATGCAGCGCTGGCGCGGGGGCAGCGACAGCTATGTGCAGGGCGGGCAGGAGGTCGTGCTGGATATGCTGCAGGCTCACATGGTGGGCACAGGCAACCGCAAGCCGCTGATCTGCAGCGAATACGGGTCCCTCGATGTGAAGCGCGGGGAGCAGGGCTGGTGGATGCACATCAAAAATGTCAATGCCATGCTTCTCGGGTTTTTGAATCGTCCGGACGAGTTCGATATCACCGTCCCCTTTCTTCTGACCTACATGCACTGGGCGCCCGACTCACCCGAGTCGCTGATTCAGCAGACGCCGGACGGCGAGTTTGTAAAAACCAAAAACACCTATCTGATCGACCTCTGGGAGGGTTATCGGGGCAAGCGGATCCCGGTCAAGGATTCGGATCCCAGAGTGATCACGCACGCCGTGCTCGACGGGCGACTGATCCGTCTGGCCGTCAACAACCGCACCGGTCAGCGGACGGAACTGAACGTTTCGGCACAGCTGCCGGAGGGAATAAAGATTTTATCGGTCAGGCGGAAAGCCGTTGTTTTTGGACAGGGGGAAACCCGCTATGTGGACGAACCGCTTGGCGAATGGACGGCCGTGCCGCTCGGAGTCGATGGAACCTGTATTCTGGAAATCGAGCTGGATCGGGCGCCGGTGCCGACGACTACGCTGGAGGAGATCTCCAGCTACGCTCCGCAGACGGCTGTGGAAGCGAATGCGCCGGTTTCGTTTGAAATCAAGGCACCGGAGGTTGCTGCCGTCGGCGCGCGGCTGCGGGTCGGGCTTCACCGGGAAGGCGGGTTTTCAACACCCGTGAGGGTCGACATCAACGGGGAAACCCACGTGGTGGATGTGAGCTGGAGCGCCGGCATTCCCCATTTTCTGGATACGATCGAGATCCCGGTGAACCCGGAAAAAATCGAGCCGATCAACCGGGTCGTGGTCCGGCCCGAGGAGTCCGGAGCAACGGTGACAGCCGTGAAGATGATCTTTTCCGTGAACCATCCATCTTTGGAAGGAACCGAAAGATGAAGCAAGTATTGCGGACTGTGCTCGCCCTGTATGCAGCCGGATCGGTGGCGGAGGCCCGTCCCAAGAATGTGATCCTGGTGATGGCGGACGACATCAGCGCCCGAGAGTTTCCGGTCTACGGATCGACGGCGTGGACGGGGGAGCGGGCAAAAACGCCGATGCTCGACCGGATGGGAACGGAAGGCTGTTTTATCGAGACGGTCTGGGCCAGCGCTATCTGCATGCCAACCCGGGCCATGATAATGACCGGGCGGTATGCGCATCGGACAAAGTTCTGGGATAACAGCCACATCGGGAAGGATTGCCGTTATAACTACTCTCCCTACAGGAGCTCCCCCTTCACGTTGGGAACGGTCAGTCGTGATTCAGGCTATGCCAACATCTGGCTCGGAAAAAATCATATCGGTTACGGAGGGGATTCGTTGAGTTTCGGATTCAACGAAATGATTTTCCACCGGGGCGTCGAGATGGAGCGCCAGCCGTGGAATCCGTACGGAAGCCCTCGGAACAACCCGTATGAAACCTTCAAGGCAAAAGACGCGTCGCATTGGGCTGCGGTTTCAGTCTTCTGGTGGCCGGGAATGATGGCTGTCAGTCACCCGGCCTTTCCAGACACAACCTATACCTGGATTAAAACGGAGATCGACGATTACGGGCCGGATATTGAGATGACTTATATTCTCGATTTTATGGACCGCATGCATGCCTTGCAAAAACCTTTTTTTGTCTATTACACTCCATATCTTGGACATCAGGCGATTGATCACGCCGACCCGGAAAACCCTCTTAATTATCCCCCTACGCCGGTGGTCGAATGGACCGGAGAAGCCTATGTACGCAAAGACCCGAAACATATTGCCCTGGGTGACGGGAAATATCGCCGTGAAAACATCACAGGCGAAGGGATTCATCATCATATCGAATATCTCGATTATCAGCTGTGGCTGTTGGTCGAAAAGCTGAAGGAAATCGGTGAATATGAAAACACCGTGATCTTTTTCACCGCGGATAATGGAACGGCTGGCTTCGGCAAGGGGTGGGTCCGGCGGCAAAGAGGCCAACATGTCCCGCTGATAATTTATGCCCCGGGAGAAAATCTGGTGAAGGGCCGTCAGAACATCGTGGCGGATTTAAGCGATATGCTGCCGACTCTGGCGGAGATTATGGGGTTCACCTTTCCGGATGAGTATGAAGTGGATGGGACAAGCTTGTGGCCCTATCTGACCGGCGCCCGCAACAATCATCGGGATTGGATTTATTCGTACCGCGTGAATACGCTGCTGATCCGGAATGACAGGGTGATGCGCGACGGATTCGGCGAATGGTACGACGTGCGAAATACTCCGTCCGATTTAGACAGTTTCACCCGGCTCGAGGACCTGTCCAATGGCGAAGACAAGGATGCACTGCTGAAGGAGAAGGTGCGGCTGGAAGCCATTCTGCCACAGCTTGATCTTTATCAGGAAGAGTCCGAGGCACCGCTGCCGCCTGCCGGGTCCACCGTGAATGGTTTGCCGGACGCCTTCAGGGCGAAATATCCCGGCCTGAAACCGGACAGCGATGAGGACGGCGACGGCGTGGGTAATCTTCTTGAGTATGTGTTCGGCGGCGATCCGCTGGACCCGGCCAGTCCATCCCAGGAACAGCTGCCGCACGAGATCGAGATTGCGGATGCGCAAGGAACCTATCTGGCCTTGAAATTTCAGCGGCGTGAAGAGCTCGGTCCGGACTATCTGTTCCTGATCGAAGGCACTCCTGACGGAAAGCAATGGAGCAACGAAGACGTGATGCAGCAGCATACCGTCCATTCAAACGGAGATGGAACTGAAACGGTGATCGCCCGTGCGGCTGTCGGAAAAGACAGGAGTCCTGTGGTAAATATGCGCGTAACGGTGCAGAAACCGCTGCCGCGCAAACCGGTCGAGTTAAAAGATCTCCTTTCCGGGAAAACAAGCTTAACGAGTGGAATGTGAGATGAAATGTCTATGTAACAGGTTGTTGTAGGGGGAAACATATTATGAAAATTTACGTCATTTATTCGATAAGGTTATTAATTTGCGCGAAGATGTGCGCTGGTGAAGTTTGCGCATCGGCTATTATTCGGACCGAGCCCGGCGTGACCAGGTCAGTGCAGGGCATCTCAGCGGTGGAGCGTGGACGTTATTTTTCCGTGTGCGACAACGGAGTCGGCTTCGATCGCCGCGTCCAACCGGAAACGTATGACCGGTTGGTGCGCGAGCTCGGCGTCTCGTTCGGCCGGAATCTCGGGGCCGTGAAATGGTGGGGGGGG
>JBILDG010000107.1:0-6409 GCA_044352715.1 Chthoniobacterales bacterium
CCCTGTGATGAGGCGGCAGGCGCGCACCGTGTTGTGCATCAGCATGGCGATCGTCATCGGTCCCACGCCGCCGGGCACGGGAGTAATGGCGCGGCATTTTGCTGCCACGGCCTCGAAATCCACATCGCCCACCAGCCGGTAGCCACGCGGGTTGGCAGCGTCGTCCACCCGGTTGATACCCACGTCGATCACCACGGCCCCCTCGCGGATGTGCGTGGCTCTGAGGAATTGCGGGCGTCCGATGGCCGCCACCACGATATCCGCCGAGCGGGTGACGGCGGGCAGGTCTTTGGTCTGCGAATGGGCCACGGTGACGGTGGCATCGGCTCCTTTGGCCATGAGGAGCAGGGCCATGGGTTTGCCGACGATGAGGCTGCGGCCGACCACCACGACGTGCGCTCCCTTGGTCGGGATATCATAAGCCCGGAGCAATTCCATGCAGCCGAGCGGGGTGCAGGGAACCAAAGCGGCCGGATCCTCCATGGCCAGCGCGGCGACATTGACCGGATGGAAACCGTCCACGTCCTTGCGCGGATCAATGGCACGGACCACCGCGTGCTCGTCGATGTGCTTGGGTGGCGGGGATTGCACAAGGATGCCGTGGATGGCGGGGTCGGCATTGAGGTCCGCGATGAGACGCAGGACTTCAGACTGGGTGGTCTCGGCCGGCAACTCGATCTTGCGGGAATACATGCCGAGTTCGCGGCAGGTTTTGTCCTTCGACCGCACGTAAGCCAACGAGGCGGGATTCTCGCCGATGAGCACCACGGCCAGACCGGGGGTGATGCCGCGGGAGCGGAGGGCGGCGATTTCCCGGGCGGTTTCGGCGAGGCAGCGGGCTGAGACTTGTTTTCCGTCGATCAAAGTGGGCATGACAGCGGATCTTAATCAGCCCCCTCGCGCAAAACCGATTCGATTTTTCGGCGCTCCACCTCGAAGTCCTCTTCCGTCTCGGTGGCCGGCACGCGCATGAGCGGGCCGAGCGTGATGTCCACCCGAGAAAACGGACGGGGAATAACGAAGCGGTCCCAGCTGCGCAGTCGCCAGCAGCCGGAGAAATTCGCATGAACCGGCAGGACCGGAATGCCGGCTTTTTGCGCGAGATAAACCAAGCCGGCCCCCAATTCATACTTCGGGCCGCGGGGACCGTCGGGGGTGATGGCGATGTCGTGGCCAAGCGCCACCTTTTCCAGCAGCTCCCTCATGGCCGTGGCGCCACGGCGCGAACTGGAACCGCGGACCGAGCCCAGACCGAGCCGGCGTGCCACTTCGCCGAGCCACATGCCGTCGCGGCTGGCGCTGGTCAGCACGAGCACGCCGCCGCGTCCCGGCGGGTATTCGCGGCGAAAGGCGGCGGTGATGCCCAGGATACGATTGTGCCAGAATGCGTAGATGGCCGGTTGGTCGGGCGGGGTGCCGCGGAAGTTGTGCGGGTCATGCATGCGGATGTGCAGCGTTGCGAAGAGGACCCGCAGCAGGAAGGCGCCAGCCGATGCGGCAATTTTCTGGAGCAAGCTGGGCTGGGCTGGAGGCGTGGACATCAGGCTGGAGGTTGGCAAAGCGCGGGTTTCACGCCAAGTGTCCAATCGGACGTTGATTTTGGGCGTCAGTCGAAGATATTGGAGCGTTGTCTTTATGGAAGCCCCGGAGCCGCAAAGTTTGCTCGATCGTCTGATTGAGAAGTTCAACAACTCGCGCTTCTTCACGATCTCCTTCGTGTTGCACGTGTTGTTGATCTCGATTTTCGGCGGGACCGTTCTATTCGAGGCCATGCAGGAGCCGCCCGATTTCGAGGGCGGGGAGGGCGGTTTTGTGGCCGCCGGCGAGCAAGTCGCTGCACCGCCACCGGTGTCGCCTACGCAGCCGCAGGAGACAACTTTCACCGTCACCACGCCCCCGGTGAACAGCTCGACGGTGACGGCCATTACCACGACGGCTCAAAATCCGCTCAATTTTTCCATGGATGCGGTCATTATCCCGACCGCCGCCGTCAAACCCAACATGCCATCGGCCGCGACGGTGGCGACACCGAGCGCGTCGATGCCGAGCGCGGCCATGACGGCCCAAGTGGCCTCACAAATCCGTGAATTCACGGGCGGCTGGGGCAAAAGCACCGGCAGTGGCACGGGCACTCGCCAACGCGAGTTTGAATTCACGGCCTATGTGGCCCAATACAGCGGCGGCAACTGGGATTCCACCTTCCGCATGGTGGCCAACTCGCCCCGCGGCGCTTTGCCCAATTTGCTCGAATACATGAGCAAAGAGTCGCGCAACAAAGTGAAGACCAACTACCAGAACGTGAAGCCGATCAAGCTCGACAGCTCGGAACTCTTCACGGCCAAGCCACCCTTCATTTTCTTCACCGGTTCACAAGATTTTGTCCTGACGGAGAAAGAGGTCGAAAATCTCCAAAAATACGTGCGCTTGGGTGGGGCCATATGGGGCGACAGCTCCGTGCCGGGTCGCGGGTCCAAATTCGACATTGCGTTTCGCCGGGAGATGAGGCGGATCATGCCGGACAAAGACAAAGACTTCGAACCTCTCGATGCGCGGGATCCCATGTTCACCCGCAATCCTTATTTTCCCGAGATCAAAGGCGTGCCGAGAGGTATCAATTACTACGACGAGCCCGTCTATGTGATGCGCTATTTCGACCAGATCTCGATCATCTATACGGCTAACGATTATGCCGACATGTGGGAGTTCGGCATCAAACAGGCTGAAGACGGCAAGAGTTGGGTGATGAACGTGGACCGCGATGCCCGAAACGATTATGTCGCCCAAAATAGCCGCCTTCTCAATGTAGCCGGGCTCTACCTGCATAACGTCAACCTGACGCCCCCCATGGCCTCGATCATTGATTGCTATAAATTCGGCACCAACATGATCATCCACCTCCTCACGCGGTGGGAAGACAAGCTGCGCACGGCCCCGCGATTGTAATCAACGGGCAACGGTCTCTCAGGTTCCGAAAATCCTGTCGCCCGCATCGCCCAAGCCCGGCGTGATGTAACCCCGATCATTGAGCGATTCATCGAGGGCTGCGCCGAAGATCGGCATCTCTGGATGCGCCGCCCGCAAACGCGCCACGCCGGGTTGCGATGCGATGATGCAGGCGCAGGTCAGGCGGGTGATGCCCTCCTTTTTCAAGCGATCGACGGCGGCGGCCAGACTGTTGCCGGTGGCCAGCATCGGATCGACCAGCAGCATATGAGAGCGGGCGGCATCGGGCGGCAGACGGAAGTAATAGCTGACCGGTTCCAGCGTTTCCTCGTTGCGGAACATGCCGATATGTCCCACGGAAGCCGAGGGAAACATCTGCAAAATTCCGTCGGCCATGGCCAAGCCGGCCCGCAGCACCGGAACGATCACCAAGGGTCGGACAGCTTTTGCACCCATCGCCGGGCCGAGCGGTGTCTCCAACCGGGTAACGGTGGTTTCGAAGTCGCGCAAAGCCTCGTAGGCGACGAGTTGCGACAATTCCTGCAGCACCCGACGAAATTCGCGAGGAACCGTATTTTTGTCCCGCAGCTTGCTGACTTTCAGGTCGGCCAGAGGATGACGGATCAGGCGAAATCCGGGGATGGGTTCTTCGGTCATGGGCTGGAGGGAGAATGGCTGCGCGACGGATCGCGGGTCAATCCCGGCGTGTCCACGGGATGTTTGCCGCTGGGGGTTTTCCTGTTACTCTGCGCGCTCCCGTCGTTGTTACGGCGGCTCTTCCTGTATGAAAATTCAACGCGCTTTACTTTCTGTTTCCGACAAAACCGGTCTGGTGGACTTCGCCCGCGGGTTGGCGGCGTCCGGGGTCGAACTCCTCTCCACCGGCGGCACCGCTTCGGCCCTGCGTCAGGCCGGCTTGACCGTCAAAGATGTCTCCGAGCACACGGGTTTCCCCGAGATGCTCGACGGGCGCGTGAAAACGCTCCACCCGCTCATCCATGGCGGCCTTCTTTTCCGTCGCGACAATCCCGAACATGTCAAACAAGCCGCCGCCCACGGTATTGCGCCGATCGATCTCGTCGTAGTGAATCTTTATCCCTTCGAAGAAACTGTCGCCCGCGAGGGCGTCACGTTGGAAGAAGCGATCGAAAATATCGACATCGGCGGGCCCTCCATGCTCCGCAGCGCGGCCAAGAACTACGCCTCGGTCACGGTGGTGTGCGATCCCTCCGACTACCCCGAGGTTTTGCGCGAAATGGACGAGCACGACGGCGGCACGACGCTCAAGCTGCGGGAACGCCTCGCCGTGAGGGTCTTCGATCTCACGGCCCGCTACGACCGCGCCATTGCCGACTATTTGCAGACCGGCCGTCAGGCGGCCGGCTCCTTCAGCCGCTCGTTGCCTTTGGCCGCGACTTTGCGCTACGGCGAAAACCCCCACCAGCAAGCCGAGCTTTACGGCGGTTTTCGCGACCACCTGGAGCAACTTCACGGCAAGGAGCTTTCTTACAATAATATTTTGGACATCACTGCGGCCGTGGATCTCATCGGCGAGTTTGCCGAGCCGACGGTTGCTATCCTCAAGCACACCAACCCATGCGGCGTGGGCAGCGACCCCGACCTCAGCATTGCGTGGGACAAAGCCTTTGCCACCGATAAACAGGCGCCGTTCGGCGGCATCATCATCTGCAACCGCCCGCTCACCGAGGCTTTGGCCCGGGACATTGCGGAGATTTTCAGCGAGGTGATCATCGCCCCGGAGTTCGAATCCGAGGCCCGCGCCGTTTTGCAGAAAAAGAAAAACCTGCGCCTCATGCGCCTCAAAAATTTGCCCCAACCGCCGCCGCGTGATGTGCGGTCGGTGCTCGGTGGCGTGCTTGTGCAAGACCACGACGCGACCTGCGAAAAGCCGGCCGATAGCAAGCTGGTCACGCGACGTCCGCCGACCCAGACCGAACTGCGGGCGATGGAATTCGGGTGGAAAGTCGTCAAACACGTCAAATCCAACGCCATCGTCTTTGCCGGCCCCGACCGCACGCTCGGCATCGGAGCCGGTCAGATGTCCCGGGTGGATGCCGTCCGCATCGCCGTGTGGAAAGCCGGCGAGGCCGGGCTCGCGTTGGCCGGCAGCGCGGTGGCCAGCGATGCCTTTTTCCCGTTTCCGGACGGCTTGGTGTCGGCCGCCGAAGCCGGCGCCACCGCGGCCATCCAACCCGGCGGCTCCGTGCGCGACGAGGACGTCATCAAAGCCGCTGATGAGCGCAAGCTCGCCATGGTTTTCACCGGAAAACGCCATTTCCGGCATTAATTTCTCCGCATTGCGTCGGCGGATGCAGTAGGTTCTTCCCGTGAGCTACCAAGTTTTCGCCCGCAAATACCGTCCCCAGCTTTTCGAGGAAGTTCTCGGACAGGATGCCGTCGTGCGGACGCTGCGCAACGCGATCAAGAACGACCGGTTGGCCCACGCTTATCTTTTTGTCGGTCCGCGCGGGGTGGGCAAAACATCCACGGCCCGCATCTTTGCCAAGGCGCTCAATTGCGTCAATGGCCCCACTGAAACACCTTGCGGCCAGTGCGATCCTTGCCGAGAAATCGCAGGCGGGAACAGTCTCGACGTGCTCGAAATCGACGGAGCCAGCAACAACGGGGTCGAGCAAGTGCGCGAGTTGCGGGAAAATGTCCGCTTTCTCCCTTCGCACGGTAAATTCCGCATCTACCTGATCGACGAGGTCCACATGCTCAGCACGGCGGCGTTCAATGCCCTGCTCAAAACACTGGAAGAGCCGCCGGCGCATGTGAAATTCCTCTTTGCCACCACCGAGGCGCACAAATTGCCGGCGACGATCATCAGTCGCTGCCAGCGCTTCGACCTCCAACCGATCCGCGACGACGTGGCGGCGGCCCATTTACTCGCCATCGCCCGGCAGGAGAAAGTCGCGCTCGATCACGCCGCCGCCGAAGTGATCGCCCGCGCGGCCGAGGGTGGCATGCGTGATGCCGAGTCCATGCTCGACCAAGTCGTCTCCTTCTGTGGAGACAAAGTCACCGAAACCGATGTGCTGTCGATTTTTGGTTTTGCCTCGGCCAATGAGGTTGCGGCCTTGGCTGGTCATATGCTGGAGGGCAACGCGGCGGCGGCGCTAGATCTCGTCTCTGCGAAGTCCGATGCCGGCAAAGATCTCGGCCGCCTGCTAGCCGATCTGGTTTCACTCGTCCGCGACCTTTTGGTCAGCGAAGTCACGGCCAAAGATTTGCCCGGGCGCCGTGGTGAGTTAATCACCCCGCTGCGCGGCAAATTCTCCGCCCGCAAGCTCACCGAATTGCTGGAAGTGCTATCGGCCGCCGAGGCCGGGCTCCGTTTCTCGCCGGACAAAAAGCTTCCGCTGGAGATCGCCGTGATCAAAGGCATTCAGTTGCTGCACACCGCCGATCTCGACGAAGTCCTCGATACCCTCGCAGGCTTGCG
>JBILDG010000108.1:0-6380 GCA_044352715.1 Chthoniobacterales bacterium
TCCGTTGCGGATTTCTCGGCCTGCTCCACATGGAAATCATCCTTGAGCGCCTGCGGCGGGAATACGACATGGACATCATCGCAACGTATCCATCGGTCATTTACGAGGTGCACAAAACCAACGGCGAGGTCCTCCATGTGGACAACCCGGAATACCTGCCTGACTTCAGCGTCATCGAGGAAATCCGCGAGCCCATCGTGAAGTGCTTCATCATGGTGCCGAATGAATACATCTCACCGCTCATGCAGCTCATCATGGACAAGCGGGGGCAACTCGAGCACACCGAGTCGCTCGACACGCGCCGGGTCATGCTGACTTGCGTTTTGCCGCTGAACGAAATCCTGGTGGACTTCAACGACAAGATTAAGAGCATCACGCGCGGCTACGGCTCGATGGATTACGAGCACGCCGGCACCCGCGCCGACAAGCTGGTTAAACTCGACCTCCTGGTCAACGGTGAGCCGGTGGACGCCTTCTCGTCCATCGTCCACCGCGACAAGGCGGAGGCCCGCGGGCGCCAACTCGCGGCCAAGCTGAAGGAGGTCATCCCCGTCCAACTTTACCAAGTGGCCATCCAAGCCGCCATCGGCGGTAAGATCATCGCCCGCGAAAGCGTCAGCGCCATGCGCAAAAACGTCACCGCCAAATGCTACGGCGGCGACATCACGCGCAAACGCAAGCTCCTCGAGAAGCAAAAAGAGGGCAAAAAGCGCATGAAGAGCATCGGGCGGGTCAATATCCCGCAGGAGGCTTTCATTGAGGTGCTGAAAGCGGGTTGATCAACGCGCCATCAACTCCCTCAGCACGAACGGCAGGATGCCGCCGTGGCGGTAGTATTCGACTTCGATCGGGGTATCGATACGCAGGATAACGGGAACGTCCTCGGTTTTGCCGTCCGCCCGTGTGATGCGCAGCGTCAGCTTTTGCCGGGGTTTCACGTCATTGCTCAAACCGACGACATCGAAGGTTTCCGAACCGTCGAGTTTGAGCGTCTGCGCGCCGGCTCCTTCCTCGAACTGGAGCGGCAACACACCCATGCCGACAAGATTCGATCGGTGGATACGTTCGTAGCTTTGCGCCACGACTGCTTTCACGCCGAGGAGCATCGTTCCTTTGGCCGCCCAGTCGCGGCTGGAACCAGTGCCGTATTCCTGACCGGCAAGGACAATGAGCGGGATACCGTCAGCCTTGTATTTCATTGCCGCATCGTAAATGGGCAATTGTTCACCGTCTTTCGCACCATTGGCGAAATATTTGGTCACGCCACCTTCCACACCCGGAACCATGAGGTTCTTGATGCGAACATTGGCGAAGGTACCACGGGTCATGACCCGGTCGTTGCCACGGCGGCTTCCGTAGCTGTTGAAGTCTTGCGCCTCGACGCCGTGCTCGACGAGGTATTTACCCGCCGGTGATGCAGCCTTGATCGCCCCGGCCGGTGAAATGTGGTCGGTGGTCACGGAATCGCCGAAGATGCCCATCGGACGCGCTCCCTTGATGTCGGCAATGCTGCCGGGCTTCATCGAAAAGTTTTCGAAGAATGGCGGATGCTGGATGTAAGTGCTCTTTTCGTCCCAAGCGTACAGCTGACCGGCGGAACCGGGGATTTCGTTCCACTTGGGATTTTGTTCGGCAAAGTCACTGTAAAGCTTGCGGAAAATTTCCGGCTTGAGGGCGGACTGCATGGCGTCGCGGATTTCCTCGAGCGAGGGCCAGAGATCGCGGAGATAGACAGGTTTGCCGTCTTTGCCTGTTCCCAGCGGCTCGTTGGTCAGGTCGATATCGACGCGACCGGCGAGGGCAAAGGCCACGACCAGCGGCGGCGACATGAGAAAGTTGGCTTTGACGTTTTGATGCACCCGGGCTTCGAAGTTGCGGTTCCCCGAGAGCACGGAGGCGGCCACAAGATCATGACCGGTGATCGCCTCTTCCACGGCTTGCGGGAGCGGGCCTGAGTTGCCGATGCAGGTTGTGCAACCATAGCCGACAATCTGGAAGCCGAGCCGGTCGAGAAACGGTTGCAGTCCGGTCGTTGCGAGATAGTCCTGCACGACGCGAGACCCCGGCGCGAGGGAGGTCTTCACCGCGGGTGAAACGTGCAAGCCGCGCTCCACCGCTTTCTTGGCCAGTAACCCGGCGCCAAGCATGACGCTCGGATTGCTGGTGTTGGTGCAGCTGGTGATCGCCGCAATGACCACGCTGCCGTGGTCGAGAGTCGCCGAACCATTGCCCGCACGACCGGCCACATTGTCGGGCGTCGGCCGTTCCTCTTCCATCTCCTCGACCTGCTTCTGCTCGTCGGCCGGGATTTCAAACCGTGGCTTGGTCACATCAACTTTGGCCGCCGGGCCGCGGGTGCCGGAGGGTTTGTTGTAGCCACCGTCGGCGATGGGTTTTTCCAATAGCGTGAGAAAGGTCTCCTTGAGGCTGGGCAGATTGATGCGGTCCTGCGGACGCTTGGGGCCGGCCACGCCGGGCTGGACCGTCGAGAGATCGAGTTCGAGATCTACGCTGTAGTCAATGTCCCCCTTGCGCGGCATGCCGAACATTTGCTGGGCTTTGAAATAGGCCTCGAAGGCGGCACATTGCTCCTCGGTGCGTCCGGTGGCACGAAGGTAGCTGACAGACTCCTCATCGACCGGGAAGTAGCCCATCGTGGCGCCGTATTCGGGAGCCATGTTGGCGATGGTGGCACGGTCCGGCAGCGGCAAGGAGGCGGCGCCTTCGCCGTAAAACTCGACAAATTTTCCGACCACTTTGGTTTTGCGCAGAAGCTCGGTGACATGCAACGCGAGGTCTGTCGCGGTGACACCTTCACGTAGCCTGCCGGTGAGATTTACCCCGACCACCTCGGGCGTGAGGAAATAAACCGGCTGTCCGAGCATGCCCGCTTCAGCCTCGATGCCACCGACGCCCCAACCCACGACGCCGAGGCCGTTGATCATGGTGGTGTGCGAATCCGTGCCGACCAGCGTGTCGGGATAATAAAGCGCCGATCCGTCGAGCGACTGGGAGAGCACGCCCTTGGCCAGATATTCGAGGTTCACCTGGTGAACAATGCCGATGCCCGGCGGCACCACGCCGAAGGTTTTGAAGGCCTGCTGACCCCATTTGAGAAACTGGTAACGCTCACGGTTGCGCTTGAACTCCATGTCGAGATTGAGCCGAAGTGCCTCGGCGCTGCCGAAAAAATCCACCTGCACCGAGTGATCCACCACGAGATCCACCGGCACCAGCGGCTCGATCATGGCCGGATCTTTGCCCGCCGCGGCCACCGCATTGCGCATGGCGGCAAGGTCGACGAGCAACGGAACGCCAGTGAAGTCTTGCAGAACGATCCGCGCCACGACGAAAGGTATCTCCTCCTCGGCGGGCTGTTTGGCGTTCCAAGCCGCCAAGGTCTTAACGTCCTCCGGCCTTACCTTGCGCCCGTCGCAGTTGCGCAAAACGGATTCCAGGACAATACGAATACTGACCGGGAGACGGCTGATTTTTCCAAGTCCCGCCGCCTCGAGTTGCGGCAAGGAAAACAGGAAAGCCTCACGGCCGTTGGACGGAGAGAATTTTTGCAGTGCGCCAAATGGATCGTTCATGACACTGCAAGAAAACGGCGCGGAGCTTTCGGAGCAAGATCAATTTCGCGGCAACAGCGTTTGCCTTGCGGTCCACGGGTAAAATCCGTTTTTATTGAATATGCGCAAAACCAAAATCATCTGCACACTTGGACCCGCCACCGAATCCCCGGAGATGCTGGCCAAGTTGATTCAAGCAGGCGCCAACGTCTTCCGGCTCAACATGAGCCACGCCCCGCACGAGTGGATCCGGGCCATCGTTCCCCGCATCCGGGAGGTTGCCCGTCAAACCTCGGCCAATATCGCCATCATGATGGATACTCAGGGTCCCGCCATCCGCACGGGTGATGTGAGCACCAACCTTGACCTCAAGCCCGGAGATGTCATCGAATTCACCGTTCGCGGCGGCAAAAGCGAGGAGCAATACTCCGTCGACGTGAACTACGACGGGCTCATAGATGACATCGCCGTGGGCGACGTCGTGATGGTGGACAACGGAAACATCCACATGAAAGTGTTGGAGAAGAAAGAAAACTGCATCCGTTGCGAGGTCCTCACCCAAGGCGTGCTCGGGTCACGCCGTCATATCAACCTTCCGGGCGTCAAAGTGAACCTGCCGCCGATGACGCCGAAAGACCTCAAGGACATCGCCCTCGGCGTCGAGTTGGATGTTGATTACTTTGCTTTGAGTTTTTGCCGCGAAGCCTCGGACGTGGAGGCGATGCGCGCGGAGATCTGCCGTCTGGGCAGCAAAGCCCACATCATCGCCAAGATCGAAGACCAACACGCGGTGAAGTTTGTCAAAGAGATCATCGCCGCCGCCGATGCCGTGATGGTGGCCCGCGGCGATCTCGGCATCGAATGTGCCATGGAAGAACTTCCCATCATCCAGCGCCGCATCGTCAAAAGCTGCATCAAGGCGGGCAAACCCGTGATCGTGGCCACCCATATGCTCGAATCGATGATTTCCAACCCCCTCCCCACCCGGGCGGAGATCACCGACGTCGCCAACGCCGTTTTCGAGCAGGCCGATGCCATCATGCTCAGCGGGGAAACCAGCGTGGGCAAATACCCGGCACAATGCGTCGAAACCTTCGACCGCGTGGCCCGGCGCATTGAACGCAGCGGCGGTGCGGGTTTCGCCCGGGAAGCCGTCATCGACGGACCGCGCCAAAAAACCGTCGCGGCCGCCGTGAGTTTGGCCAACAACTTTCCGCATGCCAAAATTGTCGTCTTCACTTTTGGCGGACGCATGGCGGGCTACGTATCCAACCTCCGCCCGCAACACGCCACGATCCACGCCTTCACGCCCGACGAGCAGGTCTGCCGCAAACTTGCCCTGCTCTACGGGGTGCAAGCCCAACGCATGGGCTTCGTTCCAGAGCCGGAAAGAAACGTCTTTGCCGCAGAGGAAGCCCTGCTTTTGCGCCATATAGCCCAGTCAGGCGACCACTTGGTTATCGTCACCGATATCGTCGAGGGCGATCGGCGGCACGAGTCCGTGCAGCTTCGTATCGTGCCCTGACCGCTTCGCGGAGCGGACCCGCCGTAAGAACGACGGGCCCGCTGGCCGCATGAGCCCATAGCAACAGGCTAGACGACAGCCCGCTGTCCTTGCGGAATTTTCAATTCTTCGCGCTTCCCGAGCGCACGGCGCATCTTGCGCAGGGCGATGTTTTGCAGCTGGCGAATCCGCTCGCGGGTCACACCGAACTTGTGGCCCACCTCCTCCAACGTGCGCTCACGCCCGCCGCCCAGACCGAACCGGAAAGCAATGATGCTGCGTTCCCGCGAGTCCAAAGCTCCCAGCAAATCGCCCACTTCCCCGCGCAAATCTTTGTCACGCAGGACTTCGAAGGGGTCTTCGGCTTTTTCATCGCCGACCAAATCTCCAAACGGCGTGTCATCTTCCGAGCTGATGCTAGCATCCAGCGAAGCAGGACGAATGGCGACGTTCTTCAAATGAGTGACTTTGGCCACGGCCAAGCCCAACTCTTCGGCGATATCCTCGTCGCTCGGCTCGCGGCCAAGCTCCTCGGTCAACTGCGCCGAGACACGGCGAATCTTGCCGATTTTGTCCACCAAATGAACAGGCAGACGGATCGTTTTGCTCTGGTTGGCCAGGGCACGTTTGATCGATTGCTTGATCCACCACGAGGCGTAAGTGCTCAGCTTGCCGCCTTTTTTCGGGTCAAAACGCTCCACGGCTTTCATCAGCCCGATGTTACCCTCCGAGATCAGATCAAGGAGAGGTAAGCCGAAATTGCTGAAATCGTGGGCAATTTTCACCACCAGGCGCAGGTTGGCCTTGATCATTTTCTCACGGGCTTTTTTGTTGCCCCGTTTGATTTGAGCCGCAAGCTTGACCTCCTCTTCCGGAGTAAGCAGCGGGACCTTGCTGATGTCGCGCAGGTATAAGCCAATGTTTGTGTCAGGGGATTCCATAATAATTTAGACGAATGTTCCAAACGATCGTTCAAATTTATTTCATCTTCCGCCGGACATTTCTATGGGGTTAAGAATCCATATTAATTTTCGCTGCGTGACAGGATCTGGATGCAACAAGCCGGAATCATTTCGAATCGCCACGCAGCTCGGACCAGCCTAAAGATCACGCCGCATGCTGACAAAAGTTTACTCCGCTGCGCTGCACGGCGCCGATGCCATCGAGGTTGAGATCGAGGTCAATGAGGGCAGCGGCGATCCCAAGGTCGTGCTGGTCGGCCTTCCTGACACCGCTGTCAAAGAGAGCAAAGACCGTGTGACCACAGCCATCGCCAATAGTGGTTACCGCTGGCCGCGCGGTCG
>JBILDG010000011.1:0-20083 GCA_044352715.1 Chthoniobacterales bacterium
CTCTCGCAGGAGACACACGGAATCCATCAGTTTTTGGCACCATTTTTTGCATTTCATGAGTGTATTGCGCTAGAGGCACAGAGCCTAATTTCCTTGGGGGTGCATTGGGGGTGCGGCATTGACTCGGCGCTGCGCTTGTCGCGTAGTAGCTCCGTGACTCGGAAGAAATTTGCCAAACTCCTCAAAGACTACCGCGAGAGACGCAAGATTACGCAGGAAGATGCAGCCAAGCACTTGGACGTCTCAGTGCGAACCTTGCAGAACTGGGAAATCGCCCGGAACATGCCGAGGGGATTCGGGCTGCGGGCTTTGGTTGCCGCTCTGGAGAAGGGCAGGAAATAAAGCGCTTAACCTGAAAGATTGATGGAGTGTCTCTGTCGTTCAAGCAGGTGGAAACTCGCTCTCTCGCAGTTAATGCCTGCAAGCCGTTGAGCGATGGAAACTTCCACACATTTATCACCATTTTGTCACCATCATGAAAAAGACCCGGAAGATCCGAGCCCAAAAACTCGCTTAAGCTGTTTGTGGATAGTTGGTTGTAGGTGCGAGACTTAAACCCGTAACCTTCAGGTTATGAGTATTTTTTTCTCGTTGTTGTTCAATTACTTATATTCCGCGTTAGGTTGATTGGTGCCGGTTTATTCCGTTCGTCAACGAACACTCGGATTGCATGACTGGAACGATATGGAACAACTCGGCACGTGAGATGTCACCGTCTGGGAACTGCTTCCGAATTCATCTTGACCCGAGCTGTGCAACTCCATGGGGCGGCATGGAAAGCGAACGACTGCCCTGTATGTGTCAGGCAAGAAGTTGCAGCATCCGCGTAGCCCGGGATGCCACAATTTGGCGAGCTGCCTCGCTGAACGGAGTGGCGCCCGTTGGGAGAGCGAAAGCGTCGTTGCGCGCGGCATAATCCACCGCAGATGCTAGGTCAGCCAACCGCGCGCGGACCATGGGCCATCCGAGACCGGCCTTGGCCGAAAGCTGCTGGAAATGTTCCGGCGAAACCTCCGGCAGAAGCTTGGCCGCCCCAACCTTCATCGACAGCGCAGTGGACAACTCCGGCCATGCAAGTGTGCAAACCTGATCATAGAGAGAGGCCATGCGGCGATTGGCGCCGCGGTAAATCCACGAAAAGTTCTTAGCGTGTGCGTCGGCGTTTCCAGTCAGCACGGCAAAGATCAGGCCGTCCAAGAAATTCCGGATGTCCACGACCGGCGCGGAAGACCATCGTCTGAGCAGGTCGATGCAATCCAATAGCGAGGGGCCACCCTCGTTCTGGTATTTGCGTTCGGGAGGCACGCCCAGAGCTTGGCAGAAATCCTCTTGGTGAATGCGGATCAAGGAGCCATCGGCCGTCAATTCGCGGTCATAGCGACGAACCAAAAGACAAGGTGTTGTCCCGACCATGCGCCACTGCGTTTCAACGGCGTCAAGACCCACTGTTCGCGCCAGCGCCATGCAGAAGGCCTCGTTGGCCGCGAGCCCCGGAAAGCGCGACGGCTCAGGTTTCAGAATGTGGGTGCTCGCCGCCGCACCCAACGGCAAAGCAAGAGTACCATCAATCGGATCAACGATCACCGGCAACTTCACCTGAGCTCCCGCCAGCGAGAGCCGAACGCCTTCGGCGCCAGCCAGAAGCGGTCGCTGCGGCAGTTGGCGAACAATCTCCTCAAGTTCGGATTCATCGAGCCGACGCCGGGATGATGGCCCGGTAGATGCAGGTGGAGATTGACCCTCGGGCCAGAGCGATACCGCTCCGGCACACTCACCACCGATACGCTCGAGCAAAGCAAAGTCGTTCCCCGCACTGACGCCGAGGATTGAAGCGATACGTTCTCTCGCCTCGGCCTCCGGGAGCAACCCTGAGAAAAACGCCCGAACGACACGACCGACCAAAGGCTCCGCTTGTAGCGGCAACTGCCGCGAGAGCGGATAAGCTTCCGCTGAATGCAACCACGATTGATCATAGGTGAAGATCGGAGAATCCTCTTGTCCGAGAACGCCCACCCGCCGGTTGTTAAGGTAAACAATCAATCCTCTCATGAGTCGCGCGCTTCAATCTTCAAACCCAAAGCTTGAGCAACGGCCAAAGCCTTGCCGATCTGACATGTTGGTTTCCCCTTCTCCAAATCAATGATCAGGCGGAGTCCCGTGCCGGATGCCATGGCTAAGTCTTTCTGCGTAACGCCAAGCGACTTGCGCTTCTGACGCAGTCGCGCTCCGAAAGCTTTTGTGTTGGCCAAACTCATGTTACCGATCAGGAACATATCGTGGCGCCAAGCCAATTCAAGACATAAATAATACCGATCGGGATTTTTCTTAAATTTCACTTTTAAGAAACTCAGTGAATGAGCGATGCCACCGCTGCGAATTTGACATGCGGCGGCAGGCATGGACACAACAGGATAAACAGGCTCACACCGCCACCTCAGCACCGACCGATCGCCTCTCGAACGCCGCGGACTTGGCCCGCTTAATGAACTGCCGCGTGCGGGAAATCCGCAACTTGCGCTACGCGGTGCTGCCCACGATCAAGTTGCGCCTCTTGATCCGCTTCGAGCCCGATGCGGTGGAGACATGTCTACGCCAGCCCCGCTCGTAACCTCAGCCGTTCAACTTCGCCAGTCACTCGGCAATGACAGGAGAATACCCGGCAACGAGTGCATTCATTCGGCCTTTGGTACAATGGCAAACCACGCACCGACCTGTTCTTCGGTTGCCATTTCGCAATAGTGCCGGAAGATGATGTCCGGCGAATCCCCCGCTCGAGCGCCACTTCATTGGCGTTTATGATCTTGGCAATGCGGCAGCAGGTGAGCCATAGGCGCAGCACGTTGTGCGGCCATTCGATGCCGAGGTGCCGAGCGAGGTTGGTCACCTTGCGGCAGGTTTCTTTACTGGGCACAAGCAGCCCTCTGCCCGTGTGCGGCAGGAACCACTCCTGCAGATTACAAGCCGGAATTTATCGGTGCGGCATGACAAACTCTCTCACAACAATATCTCTTCGATGGATGCTTTGGCGGGGCGACACGAGGCCGGATTCCCCACCAATTCCTCAGGCCGGAAAAGGTAGCGGCGCCCGAAGCGAGTGAAGGGCACGCGACCATTCTTAATGTAGCGCTTCAAACTTCTTTCGGAACAGCGCAGGAACACCGCCGTTTCCTTGAGCGTCATGTAAGAGTGCAGTTTTGTTTTCGACATGCCCCTTGGCGAGATGTCAAAAGCGTCCGATTATGCAGATTTTCGCATGCCGCCGAAATCCCGAACAGCGCACGCCACACGCTGCAACTTTTCCAGCACGCGAAGCGCCGATGGCCCGGTCCTCGCTGCCTCGCCATCTCCTACCTCGCTCGGCGGTCTGCAAATAGCAAACCACTCGTCGCCTTGGGCTGGAGTAGCCAGCTCTGCGTAATGCTCGCGCAGTTCCTGAGGACTGTTGCCCATCTCCGCAGACACTTTCTGCTCATCGCGTAGCTGGGCAAATCGATAAGTGCCGTAGCTGTGACGCAGTGCGTTCGGACGTCTTACAACTCTAGGTTTTTTCTCGGCATCGACCGGCCAATGCCTCGCGGCGATGCGGTTGAGACTGGAAGAGTCTTTAAAGCCGTAAATGAACCCCTCATTGCGCAACGGCCGAAGCCACGAATCCATTGCGGGGCAAATGGGAACCACCCGCCGGCGCCGCGTCTTGGTGAAAGACTTGGCCATCATGATGAAGCCGCTTTCAAAGTCTATCATATCCCAAGTAATGCGACAGATTTCCATGGATCTCAGTCCGCCCAATCCACCCAAAACGAGAAGAGGAAGAAGCCTGTCATCAGCGTGCTCCAGTAGTGTCCGCATCTCGTGTGGCTTGTAGACCGCAATTTGACCCCTGAAACGCAACTGCCTCGGCTCGATGAGACTCACCTCGTGCTTGCGGTCGCGGGGCAGGTATCCGCGGCGCTGAGCGTAGGAAAAGAGGGCACCGAACGTGCCGCGCATGTTGTTGAAAGCGCGAGGACCGCCTTTCGTCGCTTTGTCGAGAGTGGTCTCAATTTCCGCTGCCCGCAGATCGCGGATCTGGCGCGTGCCGACGGCACCAGTCAGCTTCCCCAAGTGATAGCGACAGTCGCGCTCGTAGCGACCAGACAAGTTGCGCCTCTTGACCGAGGCGCGGAACTCTTCCACGAGCTCTTTGACCTTGATGGGTTTGCATTCGTGATCGTCGAGGTGCCGCATGTAGGCGCGCGCTGCTTCAACCACTGAGACACGGCCACCGAGGATTTTGTGTGCGTCGGCGTAATCGCGCGCCGCCGAGGAGAGAGGCACGCGGATCTCGCGCAGGACTTCGATAGCCGAATCGATCGTCGCCGTTTGTTGGATGGTGAAACTGCGGACATGAGCTGTGCCGGTGCGCAAGTCCGCCAGAATCTTGCGCGCTCGCCCGTAGGCTGCTACCAAGGTCGAACGCTTCTCGCGCCTCCGTTGGCCGCCCGCCGTCCAGACCAGCGTGTAAGCCAATCCAGTTGCGTAGATGCTTACCTTGCCAGCCGCATTTTCCACGACAACGGGGCTTCCTCTGCGCGGCCGTTTTGTGGCATTTTTTGAAGATGAAATTTTGTCCATTTTTGTCACCTTTCTGTCACCTCGTGTCAAAACCGGCCTAGCTACTCTGGTTAGTCGGCGAACTTCGAGTCCCGTCGGCCACCCATTCATACGGCTCACAATGCCATGCCGCTAGACGAACAATTCATGCATGAAGCCGTTGTTCTGGCTCGGCGAGGCCTGGGCCACACGCACCCCAACCCCGCCGTAGGTTGCGTAATCGTCAAAAATGGAGAAATCATTGGCCGAGGATGGCATCGCAAAGCGGGATTTCCCCATGCCGAGGTGGAAGCCCTGCGGGCCATAAACCTGCCCAAAAAGGCCAGCGGAGCGACTGCCTACATCACTATGGAACCGTGCTCCACGCATGGACGCACACCACCATGCACAGATGCATTAGTCCGAGCAGGAATCAAACGCGTCGTTATCGGAGAGATTGACCCCAATCCGCGACACCGAGGGCGCGCCTTGAAGAAACTCTGTCGTCTCGGCATCAAAACGAAATCAGGCATTCTCCGAGAGGAGTGCCAGTCTCTGAACCCGGAGTTCCACCACTTCATGTCTACCGGCTTGCCTTGGGTCATCGCAAAGTGCGGCATGTCGCTCGACGGTCGTCTCACCCGCCCACCCGGAGAAAGCCGATGGATTACCTCTGCAGTTGCACGAACCGACGCTATGAGACTCCGCGCTCAAGTCGATGCCGTGCTCGTCGGAGCGCGCACAGTTAGAGCGGACAACCCTTCATTGACCGTGCGGGGAATACACGGTGCCAAGCAGCCATGGCGTATCGTGTGGGCGCCGCGCGGCAAGTCATCATTATATGAAGCAAAAATTTTCAACGATGCATGGAAAGATCGCACCCTGGTTCTTGAGGATAAGACCCTCCGTTCCGCTTTGCGCAAATTGGCCCGCCGCGGAATCAGCAAGATTCTTGTCGAAGGAGGCGGACACACATTGGGATGCCTTTTCGACGAAATGCTAGCGAATGAGGCGGCTTTTTACATTGCCCCCATTATCGCCGGCGGCAAAGCAACCTCCATCGGCGGCAAAGGCATAAGTCATGCCGACTTGGCCACCTCACTTTTAAGCCCGACTTGGCAAAGACTCGGCGAATGTTTGGTTGTTAGAGGGAAAGTCTCCACTTCTAAGGCTTGAAAAATCAGTGTCAGATTTGGTCAGTTTTTTCTTGCTCGATGGATAAACCAGATTCAACCTTCGCGTGTGGATGTAAATCCGCACGCAAACAAACCCAAAACCTAATCATGAAAAAATACATCATCACTGGCATCATGGCCGCTGTCGCCGCTACCTCGGCGTTCGCTGGCACTGCTGTCTCCAAACAAGTTGTTGAAGTCGAAGAGCCCTGCCTCTTCCGCGACAATGAGCTCCAGATCGACGCGTTCGGTCTTGGTGACTTCTATCGTGGCAACTTCGATATGTCCGGTCGTCCCGCATGGGGCGGCGGTCTTGGCGTCAACTACTTCTTCTCGAGGTATCTTGGCGTCGGTATCGAGCAAGACCTCTACGGTCGTAACAGCAAGGGTAACGGAGCCCAAGGCAACGACTTCGGTTACACCCGCTGGGCCACCATCGGTAACCTCTTCGTGCGTTACCCGATCTGCTCATGGAACCTCGCCCCCTACCTCATGGTCGGCGGCGGCGCTAACTACGGCAACGTCGGTGGCGGTTATGTCGGTGCTCCCGGCAGCCGTCCCAACAAGCTCGCCGGTCAAGGCTTCGGCCATGTCGGCGGCGGCCTTGAGTATCGCGTGACCGAAACAATCGGTCTGTTCAGCGATGCCCGCTACCTCTTCTCGGGTGTGAGCGGCCTGCCGAACAACCAACTCCTGTGGCGCTACGGTGTCCGCTTCGCATTCTAATTGAAGGACTGAATTATTCACAAAACGGCGTCGGGGCAACCCGACGCCGTTTTTTGTTTGTGACTCCAATTCGTCGGACCGAGACAGCCCTGCCCAATTCGTTTCAAAGTGCAGAGCGCAGTTCCCAAGACACGTCAGATGCTCGCTCGAGCGCCAAATAAAGCGAACCCCATTACCAGCAATTCAATGGAGTTCCGCAAAAGAGAGAGGCCGGCCCGCCCCATCTTGCCTAAGGAGTGGTGAGGCATCCCCAACCCTTAGCATCAACAAAAATAACAGGCGGGTACAAACCTTGAAGGGAGGAGGAGCCCCGATGGAAAAAAACTACTCCGCAGCGGATTCGTCGGCAACGCCTTCACCAACCATGTAGCGGGTGAAGCGGCGGATGACGATGTTTTCCCCCAACTCGGAGATCTTGGCTTTGACCAACTCGGTTATGGTCATGTCGGGGTTTTTAATGAAAGGCTGCTCCATCAAGCAAACTGTACCAAGAAACTTTTCGACTTTTCCTTCCACAATTTTGTCCATGATATTAGCCGGCTTACCCTCGACTTGTTTGCGGTAAATCGATCGCTCGCGTTCAATCTCATCCGCATCGATCTGTTCGCGGGATACGCACGTGGGGTTTGCCGCAGCGATATGAAGCGTGATGTCTTTGACAAAATCGCGGAAGTTTTCGTTCTTGGCTACGAAATCTGTTTCGCAATTGACTTCGACCAACACGCCGACTTTGCCTTGGAGGTGGATGTACGAAGCAATAATACCCTCCTTGGCACTACGCGACGCTTTTTTCCCGGCAGAGGCAATACCTTTGGTGCGCAAGATTTCTTCGGCTTTTTTGATATCACCACCGGCCTCGGTAAGCGCTCGCTTGCAATCCATCATTCCTGCATTGGTTTTTTCCCGCAGGTCACGAACAAGTTGAGGAGAAATATCAGACATATAAGAACTTTAAAAATTATGATTTACCGCCTTATGTGACTGCTTCGCAGTCGGAGGCACTATTCGGCAACGGCAGCCAGTTCCGGCTCAACTTTTTTCTGGCGAACGGCCGTGGCTCCCTTGATTGCATCGACAAGCTTCTGCAAGACCACTCGGATGGAACGGATAGCATCGTCATTACCAGCAATCGGGTAATCGACTAGCTCAGGATTACTATTTGTATCAACAATAGCCACCACTGGGATTCCAAGGCGGTTGGCTTCGTGGACGGCAATGTCTTCACGGGTGGTGTCAATCACCACCAATGCACCTGGCAACTTGTCCATTTCGCGCAAACCATCGAGATTTTTGGAAAGACGTGATTGTTCGCGGCGGAGCGACGCTTGCTCTTTCTTGCCGATTTTGGAGACACCAGGGCCCGAGAGCTTTTTCTCGATCTCGTTGAGGCGAGCGACGCTTTTACGTATGGTCGTCAAATTCGTCAAAGTTCCCCCGAGCCAACGGTTGTGCACGTAAAATTGACCACATGATTCAGCGGCCTCTTTCACGGCTTCCTGGGCCTGTTTTTTGCATCCGACAAAAAGGATGCGGCGACCACCGGTCACCGTGTCTGCAAGAAATTTAGTGGCGCGGTCCAGTTGCTCGACCGTTCGACTGATGTCGATAATGTAGATGTCGTTTTTTTCCTCGAGGATAAACTCCCGCATTTTGGGGTTCCATCTTTTGGTCTGGTGACCGTAGTGGACTCCTGACTCAAGTAGTTCGTTGATCAGCTCAATATTAGCCATGTTTGTGGTGATATCTGGTGTTGTTGCGAATTAGCCTGCCTCTTTTTCGGTCTCTACTGCCGCCAACTCTTCGCCAAGGTCGGCGTATGCCACCTCGATGTCTCGGCTGAGGTGGAAGCCAGTGCCAGCAGGGATGAGGTGCCCCATGATGACGTTTTCTTTGAAACCGCGAAGCTGGTCGACTTTACCAAGCGTGGCGGCATCTGTAAGGACTCTCGTCGTGTCTTGGAATGACGCAGCAGAAATGAAGCTCTCCGTGCTAAGAGATGCCCGAGTAATACCGAGTAACACCGGTTCCCCCTCAGCTGGCTTACCGCCAAGTTCAGTAATGCGCTCATTTTCTGCGTCAAACTCAGTGCGGTCTACTTTGTCGTCCCAGAGGAGCGTTGTATCTCCCGGATCTGTGATTTTAACTTTCCGGAGCATCTGGCGAATGATGATTTCGATGTGCTTGTCGTTAATCTCAACACCTTGCAAGCGGTAAACTTCCTGCACCTCGTTGAGGAGATGCTCTTGCAGAGCCGCCGGGCCGCAAACTTGGAGAATTTCGTGAGGAAGAACAGGGCCTTCGGTCAATTGACTTCCCTTTTTAACGCGGTCCCCATCGGCAACGATAATATGTTTGTTGAGAGGAATAAGATGTTCTTCTTCCTCTTTGGTTTCGGCGTCGAGAACCAGGAGGCGACGCTTACCGCGAGCCGTACCTTCGATCTTGACGATACCATCAATCTTGGCGATCTCGGCCGAATCCTTCGGCTTGCGGGCTTCGAAGAGCTCGGCCACACGCGGCAAACCACCCGTAATGTCCTTTGTTTTGGCAACTTTACGTGGCGTTTTGGCCAAAAGTTGACCCGCCTCTACACGGCGATTGTCTTGCACCACAATGTGGGCGCCTGCAGGAATCGAGTAGCTGGCGACAACTTTCTTGTCGTCATCCAAGACCACGATCTGCGGGTGGAGATCTTCTTTGTGCTCGATGACAACGAGACCTGTGATGCCGGTGGCTTCGTCGACCTCCCGCTTCACACTGAGCCCCGGAATCATGTCACGGAACTCCACCTTGCCCGGCCTTTCGGTAAGGATCGGAAGGTTGTACGGATCCCATTGGACAAAAACTTGGTTCTTTTTGACCTTGCCTCCATCGGCAACGGATATCACTGAGCCGATGACGATGCTGTGGCGCTCGAGTTCGCGGCCGTCTTTATCGTCGTAAATACCGATGAAGCCGTTTTTGTTGAGGACAATCGCGTGGCCATCCGTGGACTGCACCGTGCGAAGCTCAACATAACGAACCGTGCCGTCGTTCTTGGCCTTGATGATAGGCTGCTTGAAAGTCTGACTGGCCGTACCACCAATGTGGAACGTTCGCATGGTCAACTGAGTTCCAGGTTCGCCAATTGATTGGGCGGCTATGATGCCGACAGCCTCACCGACTTGCACAAGTTTACCGTTTGCAAGATTGCGTCCGTAACACTTGGCGCAAACGCCGCGCTTGGATTCGCATGTCAAGACGGATCGGATTCGGAGTTGCTCCACACCGATACTTTCGATGCTGGCGGCAGTTTGCTCGTCGACTATTTGACCAGCTTTGACGATATTCTTGCCCGAGACAGGGTCTTTAATGCTTTCGCAGCTCGTGCGACCAATAATGCGGGTCTTGAGATCGACAACCTCCTCGTCCCCTTCATAAATAGGCTGCACGACGATGCCCTTGACCGTTCCGCAATCTTCACGAGTGATGATAACGTCTTGGGAAGCATCAACCAATTTGCGCGTAAGGTAACCAGAATCGGCCGTTTTGAGAGCCGTGTCCGCCAAACCTTTACGGGCACCGTGTGTCGAAATAAAGTATTCAAGCACAGTAAGCCCTTCGCGGAAGTTCGAGGTAATCGGACGCTCGATAATCTCCCCTGAAGGCTTGGCCATTAGACCTCGCATGCCAGCAAGCTGCTTGACCTGTTGGCGGTTACCACGAGCTCCAGAATCCACCATCAGAAAGACCGGGTTCATTTCCTTGCGCCCCTCGTTGTGGTCAAGAGTGCGGAACATGACGTTGGAAATCTCTTCGCCTGCGTGAGTCCAGATATCGATGATTTTGTTGTAGCGTTCGCCGTCGGTAATGATGCCCTTGCGATACTGCTTTTCGACTTCGTCGATCTGCTTGTGAGCGCGATCGATTTCCACCTGTTTTTCTTTGGGAATGATCATGTCCACGATACCGATGGAAATACCGGCACGGGTAGCCTCGCGGAATCCGAGATCTTTCAGGCGGTCGAGCGTTTCCACTGCGACTTTCTGCCCACCGACTTGGTTCGTGTTCCAAATGATTTCACTGAGCTGTTTCTTGCCGGCCGGCTTATTGAAAAAGCCGAGGCCTTGGGGCCAAATTTCATTAAAGCGAACACGACCCGCGGTTGTCTCAATGACTTTTTTGGTCGGATCCCCGTATACAGTATCTTTGGCGAAATCGGGATTCTTGAAAAGAATGCGGCTGTGCGTCTTGATTGCCCCCTCAGCAATAGCCAACTCGACCTCGGATGCGTCCGAAAAAAGCGGCAGCCGTTTGTCTTTGTTGTCCGCTGTGATTCGCGGGTTTTGCGTCAGATAATAACAGCCGAGCGTGATATCCTGCGACGGGGTTGTGATTGGTTTTCCGCTGGAGGGCGAAAAAATATTGTTCGTGGCCAGCATGAGCATGCGAGCTTCGAGCTGCGCCTCGGCGGAAAGCGGCACGTGCACTGCCATCTGGTCGCCGTCGAAGTCAGCGTTGTAGGCGGTGCAGACGAGCGGGTGAATGCGGATCGCCTCACCCTCGATCAACTGCGGTTCAAAGGCCTGGATCGATAGCCGATGAAGCGTGGGCGCGCGGTTCAAGAGCACAGGGTGGCCTTTGGTGACTTCTTCGAGAATGTCCCAAACAATCGGTTCTTGCCGCTCGATGATTTTTTTGGCGCTACGGACCGTATGAACGTAACCGAGTTCTTTGAGGCGACGAATGATGAAGGGTTCGAAAAGAACGAGCGCCATCTTCTTGGGCAGACCACATTGATTGAGCTTGAGCTCCGGACCAATGACGATGACCGAGCGACCAGAGTAATCGACGCGCTTTCCGAGCAAGTTTTGGCGGAATCGGCCCTGCTTACCCTTGAGCATATCGCTGAGGGACTTGAGCGGGCGATTGCTGGCTCCAGTTACCGCACGGCCGTGACGTCCATTGTCGAAAAGAGCATCCACAGCTTCCTGCAACATGCGTTTTTCGTTACGAATGATGACCTCAGGTGTCTTGAGTTGGAGCAAGTTTTTCAACCGGTTATTGCGGTTGATGACACGACGGTAAAGGTCGTTGAGATCGGAGGTTGCGAAACGACCGCCCTCGAGAGGAACCAGCGGGCGCAAATCCGGCGGAATGACCGGAAGAACATTCAGGATCATCCACTCCGGACGTGTGCGGGAATTGAGAAAACCTTGCGCGAGCTTGAGACGTTTGGCCAACTTGGTTTTGGTCGTCTTACTCTTGGTTTTTGACATGTCTTCTTGGAGCTGTTTGACCAACTCACCAAGGTCAATGCGCTCCAGTAATTTCTGCAGTGCTTCTGCACCCATGCCGGCGGTGAAGTCCTCGCCATATTGCTCTTCCGCTTCCCGGAACTCCGTTTCATTAAGCAGTTGTCCGACTTCAAGGCCCGTGCTGCCCGGATCGATGACAACATAATCCTCGTAGTAAATGACGCGCTCAAGTTGCTTGGCCGTTAGGTCAAGCATCAGACCGAGACGAGACGGCGTGCACTTGTAAAACCAAATATGGGAGACAGGGACGGCAAGCTCGATATGCCCCATGCGCTCGCGACGCACACGAGCCAAGGTGACTTCGACGCCACAACGGTCGCAGACAACACCTTTGTGTTTGATACGCTTATATTTTCCGCAGGTGCATTCCCAGTCGCGGGTCGGACCGAAGATGCGCTCGCAGAAGAGGCCGCCCTTTTCTGGCTTGAATGTGCGGTAGTTGATCGTCTCCGGATTCTTGACCTCGCCGTGACTCCAAGACCGGATAGACTCCGGTGAAGCCACCGTGACGGAGACTTGATCGAAAGCCGGCGCAGTTTCGCCGGACAGGTCGCGTAGCATTTGATCGCTCATGATTTTTTTGTGATCCCGTAAATAATTTATGCCACCAGGTCCGTCGGAACCCGGCTAGGTTTGCCTGCTTTGACATCAAGCCCGAGGCTTTTCATTTCTTTGATCAGCACGTTGAAAGACTCAGGCGTGCCTGCTTCAAGAGAGTTGTCTCCCTTGACGATGGACTCGTAGATACGTGTACGGCCCTGCACATCGTCGGATTTTACGGTGAGCAGTTCCTGCAGCGTGTAAGCAGCGCCGTAGGCTTCGAGCGCCCAAACCTCCATCTCGCCGAAACGCTGACCGCCGTATTGAGCTTTTCCGCCCAAAGGCTGCTGGGTCACAAGCGAATAAGGCCCCACCGCGCGGGCATGAATCTTGTCAGCCACAAGGTGCCCGAGTTTCAGCATGTAAATGTAGCCCACAACGACTTCCTGCTCGAAGGCATCACCAGTGCGACCATCATGCACGATAGCTTTGCCATTGGGTTGCACCCATTTGAAACCATCGACTTTGCTGGCCTGCTTCATGTAGTCGAAAATTTTGTCCTCGCTGATACCATCGAACACCGGGGTGGCAACCTTGAAACCGAGGGCTTTTGCGGCAATGCCAAGATGCGTTTCCAAAACCTGACCGACGTTCATACGACTCGGCACGCCGAGCGGGTTGAGAACAATGTCCACCGGGGTGCCGTCCGAAAGAAACGGCATATCCTCCTCGGGAACTATTTTGGCTACGACGCCTTTGTTTCCGTGGCGGCCAGCCATTTTATCGCCCACACTTAGCTTGCGCTTGCTGGCGATGTAAACTTTGACCTGCTTCACGATACCGGGATCGACTTCATCCCCACTTTCCACGCGGAGCATGTTTTCATCCCTCTCGTGCTGTAGTTCATCAAAGCGATGACGGTATTGTCCGATGATCTCGAGGATCTTGTTGCGGATCGGGCTGGGATCAATCTCGACTTGATTGTAAACGCCCGCGAGCTTGCGCAGAAGCGTCTTGGTGATTTTACGGTTGGCCGGGATGATGATTTCACCGGTTTCGCCGTTAACCACATCGAGCGGGATTTTTTCGCCCAAAAGAACGTTGGACAGAGCTTCGGTCAACTGCTCGTGTAGCTCATCGCTTCGGCGTTTGTATTCTTCCTCCAGCACCTTGGAGTGTTTCTTCGCCTCGGTAGGTGAAAGCTTGGTCTTGGTCAGCTCTTTTTTCGAGGAAACTTTGACATCCATCACGATGCCGTAAGTGCCCGAAGGGACGGTCAGTGATGTGTCTTTCACGTCAGCCGCTTTTTCGCCGAAAATGGCCCGGAGGAGACGCTCCTCGGGAGCTAACTCCGTTTCGCTCTTCGGTGTGATTTTGCCGACAAGGATATCACCGGGCTTCACCTCTGCGCCGATGCGAACCACGCCGTCAGGCCCGAGATTGCGCAGAGCCTCCTCGCCGACGTTCGGAATGTCGCGGGTGATTTCTTCGGGACCGAGCTTGGTGTCGCGGGCACCGATTTCAAACTCGTCGATGTGAATCGAGGTGTAGATGTCTTCTTTGACGACGCGTTCACTGATCAGGATCGCATCCTCAAAGTTGTAACCGCTCCAAGGCATGAACGCGACGAGCACGTTGCGCCCGAGGGCCAACTCTCCCCCCTCTGTGCAAGGTCCGTCTGCGATAACTTCACCCTTTTTGATACTTTGACCCTTATGGACGATCGGTCGCTGGTTGATGCAGGTGCTGCTGTTTGATCGCATGAACTTGCGCAGCTCGTAAACAAACAATCCTTTGTCCGCATCGGATTTGAGCTTGCGCTTGCCTTCTGGAAGTTTGCCGTCCTTGGTAATAACAATTTGGTCGGCAGTGACCGAGGCAACTTTACCGGATTCCTCCGCGGCAATTACCGCCCGCGAATCGCGTGCCACGCGCCCCTCCAGGCCTGTTCCGACCAGTGGGGATTCTGAACGCAAAAGCGGAACGCCTTGGCGCTGCATGTTTGAGCCCATCAACGCACGATTGGCGTCGTCATGCTCAAGAAAGGGAATCAAGCCTGCCGCCACAGAAACAAGCTGTTTCGGAGACACATCCATGTAGTGCACTTTGGCGGGCTCGACTTCGAGAAAGTCACCACGATACCGCACGGAAACTTTGTCACCGACAAGTTTCCCGTGGGAATCCGTGACGGAGTTGGCTTGAGCGACTAGAAAATTTTCTTCTTTGTCAGCCGGCAGATACTCGATCTGGTCTGTCACCCGTCCATTCACAACCTTGCGGTAGGGCGACTCGATAAAACCGAAGTCATTGATGCGCGCAAATGTGCTAAGCGAGCTGATGAGACCGATGTTCGGTCCTTCCGGTGTTTCGATGGGGCAGATACGACCGTAGTGCGAAGGATGCACGTCACGCACCTCAAATCCTGCACGATCTCGGCTGAGACCGCCAGGTCCGAGAGCGGAGAGGCGGCGCTTGTGGGTCAGCTCCGAGAGAGGATTTGTCTGATCCATGAACTGGCTCAGCTGCGAACGACCGAAGAAGTCGCGCACCACCCCACTCAGGGCTTTCGGGTTGATAAGTTTGGAAGGTGTAATGTGCTCCAAAGCTGAATCGAAAAGTGTCATTCTCTCTTTGACCACGCGTTCCGTGCGGGCCAAACCCGTGCGGCACTGGTTGGCCAAAAGTTCGCCCACAGTGCGGACACGTCGACTGCCTAGGTGATCGATGTCATCGACCATTCCTTCCTCACGCTTGAGTTCCAGCAAGTGTTTGACCGCTGCAATGAAATCCTCGCGGGTCATGACACGCGTCTCATCCGGAACACTCAAATTCAACTTGAGATTGATCTTGTGGCGGCCAACACGCCCGAGGTCGTATTTTTTCGGGTCAAAGAACATGCGTTTGAGCATATTCTTGGCATTGGCCACAGTCGGGGGATCACCGGGGCGCAGTTTGCGGTAAATGTCTTTGAGGGCTTCCTCTTCGTTGTGCGCAGGATCTTTGCGGAGCGACTTTATGATGGTGTCGTCAGCCGAAACATCGACCACGGACACTTTGGCAATACCCGCTGCCAGCAAACGAGCAATAGTCGCTTTGTTTAGAGGCTCAAAAGCATTGGCGAGAAGTATCTCGCCATCTTTGATGTCCTCCACAAGCACCTTGCTCGCCACGTCATCCTCGTCAAGACGCCCGCTCAGCTTGAGCTCCTGCGGGGTGTAGAAAAGGCCGACAATATCCTTGTCAGAGGGATATCCCATCGCGCGAAGGAACGTCGTGGCGAGGAATTTACGTCGACGCTTCCGACGGTCCATATAGACATACAAAAGATCGTTTGTATCGAACTGCACTTCGACCCACGAGCCGCGATCAGGGATGATGCGGAAGCTGTAAAGCACTTTGCCGTTGGCATGCACGGTGGATTCAAAGCAGATACCCGGGGATCGGTGCAATTGGCTGACGATGACGCGCTCCGCCCCGTTGATGACAAAAGTGCCCTGAGGGGTCATGAGCGGAAGTTCGCCCATGTAAACTTTTTCTTCTTTGGTTCCCCGTTCGTCCTTGAACCGGAAAGTCACATGGAGCGAGGCGCTGTAAGTTTCACCCTCGCGTTGTGCTTCTAGAGCATTGCGCTTCGGCTCGCCGATGTCATATCCAACATATTCGAGCACCATTTTCTCATCGTAGCTCGGGATCGGGAATACCTCGCGGAAGACAGCCTCGAGACCGGTGTTTTTACGTTTTGACGGAGCGACGCCTTCCTGCAGGAATTCTTTGTAAGATTCGCTTTGCAGCTCGATGAGATTGGGCGGCTCGGTTGTTTCCTTGAGTTTACCGAAGTAGAGACGATCAGACATGAATGCGATGGTGGTTGTGCGCTTGGCGCTGGTCTATCTCCGGCTACCCGCGACGGCAAAATCCGGCAGACTAAACAACCCCGCTCCGCCAGAATGCGTGCTGTGGCACAGCATCCATACGGTGCAGGGTGTCAAGCTTTGGACAATGGTTCGTCGGGTATCCCGGGAAAGACCTTGTAACATGACTGGCTTCCGGGCGGGGCGCAAGGAAAATTTTCCACGCCCCGCCACGGTAGCGAATTTATTTGATTTCGACCTTGGCTCCAGCCGCTTCGACCTTTTTCTTGATCTCTTCGGCTTCCTCCTTGGTAACACCCTCTTTGAGGGCTTTCGGGGCCCCCTCGACGAGGGCTTTGGCATCGGCCAAGCCGAGTCCGGGCACAGCGGCGCGAACTTCTTTGATGACAGCGATCTTATTGCTGCCGCCATCGGCGAGGATCACGTCAAAGGAGGTTTTCTCCTCTGCTGCAGGAGAGGCTGCTCCGCCAGCGGCGGGCGCGGCCACAGCTGCCACCGGGGCGGCGGCGCTGACTCCCCATTTTTCCTCGAGGGCTTTGACCAATTCGGACACTTCCAAAACGGTCAAACCGCTCAGTTGGTCCACGATGGTTTCGATATTAGCCATACTATTTGTTTAGCGACCGCTCTGGCATGGTGCCCGAGCGGCAAGCTTCCTTGGTTGTGGTATTGTCGCCCGCCGGGGCACCGGCGGATTTGAGGCGGACTGCCGCCCGACCGACAAGGAACCGTTTATGTTTTGTTTCCCCCGCGCAGCCACAATTTGGCCGTGCGGGAAAATATTTCTCAGACACCCCCTCCTGCGGCGTCCACTTTCGCTTTGAGTACGCGGGCCAAGCTGGCTCCGGGCTCGTTGAGTGTGCGCACCAGCTTGCTCGCCGGTGAATTCAGCAGTCCCAGCAGCTGGGCTTGGAGAACAGGCAACGGTGGCAGGTCGGCCATGGCATGAACTTGCTCTGCCGAAAGCGGAGCATTTTCCAATATGCCGGCCTTGACAGCCGGTTTCTTGAACTCCGCCGCGAAAGTTTTCAACACTTTCGCCGTGGCACAAATGTCTTGCTCGCCGGTCACAATAGCGGTCTGGCCCGAAAGCGAGGCCGAGATGTCCGGCATCCCCAACTCGGTGGCGGCGATGCGCAGCATGGTATTTTTTACCACGTGGCATTCGGCACCTACGGCAACCAGACGGGTGCGCAGCTCAGCGAACTGATCCACTTTGAGTCCGGTGTAATCGGTCACCAGCAGGAACGGTGAGGAGTTCAGCTGATCCTTGAGATCTTTGACGATATTGGCTTTTTCCGGGCGCATGGCGGTTAGTTCTTGCTGAGGTTGGTGAGGTCGAGCGGAATGCCCGGTGTGACGGTCGCTGCGAGGGTCACGCTTTGAATGAAGACACCTTTCGCCGTCGGCGGACGGGACTTGGCGACTGCGTCAATAACCACATCGGCGTTTTGCACCAGCGCTTCCTCGCTGAAGGAAAATTTGCCAACAGGCACTGCAACATTACCATTTTTGTCGAGCTTGAACTCAACGCGACCAGCCTTGACTTCTGCCACGGCTTTGGCGGTGTCGTCCGTTACAGTGCCAGTTTTGGGGTTGGGCATGAGTCCGCGGGGGCCGAGCACTTTGCCGAGCTTGCGGACTTCGGACATAGCTGCCGGTGTGGCGACAGCCACATCGAAATCGGAAAAGCCTTCAACACACTTTTTGATCATATCTTCATATCCGACGTATTCCGCGCCGGCAGTTCGGGCAGCCTCTGCTGCAGGTCCGGTGGCGAAGACCAGAACGCGGACAGATTTGCCACTACCGTGAGGAAGCGGGCAAGTTCCTCGCACCATTTGATCGGACTGTTTAGGATCGACCCCCAGGCGCATCGAGAGGGTGACGGTCATGTCGTATTTGGCCGGCGGCATGCTTTTGAGCACTTTCACCGCATCGACCAATGCATATTTTCGTGAGGAATCGACCACTTTGCGGGCCGCCTCGTATCGTTTGCTTCTTTTTTTTGCCATGTTGATTTGCAGTGCGAGCGAGCTATACAGCTCTCCTGCGGTTGTGCACCGCGAGTTAACGGGTGCTGTTAAAAATCTTATGCTTCGATTTCCACGCCCATTTGGCGAGCTGTGCCGGCGATGATCTTCATCGCGGCCTCGTCGTCGCGGGCATTGAGGTCTTTCATCTTTGTCTTGGCAATCTCGAGCAACTGCTTTTTGTTGAGTTTGCCGACCTTGGTTTTGTTGGGCTCTTTGGAACCTGACGCAATTCCCGCTGCTTTCTTAATCAAAACGGAAGCGGGAGGCGACTTGGTGATGAAAGTGAACGACTTGTCTTTGTAAACAGTGATCACGACCGGCAGGATATCTCCCGCCTGCTTTTGGGTTGCAGCATTGAACTCCTTGCAAAAAGCCATGATGTTCACGCCCTTTTGACCCAAAGCCGGACCGACCGGGGGAGCGGGATTTGCTTGGCCCGCCGGGATCTGCAGTTTGATTGTTCCGATAACTTCTTTTGCCATATTGAATTCCTCTTACTCTTCTCGATCGACCTGCCAGTATTCCAATTCGACAGGTGTCTCGCGACCGAAAATTGTCACGGAGACGCGCAACTTGCCTCGCTCGGGGTCAACCTCTTCCACCACGCCGGTCTGGTTTTGGAACGGACCGTCCGCCACTTTCACTTTTTCACCGACTTGGAAAGAAACCTTCGGCTTGACCGTATCCACACGCTCTTGAATCTGCGCAAGCATGCTCTCCACCTCGCGCGGGCGCATGGGAGTCGGGCGGTCTTTTGTGCCGGCAAATCCGATCACACCTGGCGTGTCTTTGATAAAATACCATGTACGATCGACCAAGCCCCCCTCCTCTTGCAGCAAGTGCATGTTGACGATGATGTAACCGGGGAAAAACTTCCGCGTAGTCTCGCTTTTTTTACCCTGCTTTATTTCCTGAACGCGTTCGGTCGGGATGAGAACATTGTAGACAAGATCTCCCATCTCTTCGGTTTTCAGGCGCTTGATAACACTATCGTAAACTTTTTTCTCCTGGCCGGAGAGAACCTGTACCACGAACCATTGGTCACGTGGTGCCGGTATGCGGAGAGATGAGGTCATAAAAGATGGAAGGAAATCAAGGGTGAGTCAGCCAGCCGACAACGTTGACAAGCATGAGATCGAAGAAAGCAATGTACCCTCCGACAATCAACATCGCCACGATCACGACAACCGTGGAGTCAGCCAGTTCCTTGTAGCGGCGAAACCCTTTTTCTTTGGGATCCCACGGCCAAGTGGCCTTGCCTAGTTCTGTGCGAACTTCGGCGATGAAGTTTTTCAGGCGTCGAAACATGCGATGGGATGATTACGCGCTTGTCAGCTTTAGAGCAGGCCAGGAGGGACTCGAACCCCCAACCGACGGTTTTGGAGACCGCTACTCTACCAATTGAGCTACTGGCCTGTACGTATCCTTCCTTATTTTAGTCCAGAATCTCAGCCACGCGACCGGCGCCGACGGTGCGGCCGCCTTCGCGGATGGCGAAACGGATTGTTTTCTCCATGGCGATCGGGGTGATCAACTCGACTTCCATCGAAATGTTGTCACCAGGCATCACCATTTCCACGCCGTCGGGCAGCTTCACGGTTCCGGTCACGTCGGTCGTGCGGAAGTAGAACTGCGGACGGTAGTTCGAGAAGAAGGGGGTATGACGGCCACCCTCGTCCTTGCTGAGGATATAGACCTCTGCTTTGAACTTTTTGTGTGGCGTGATCGAGCCTGGTTTGGCCAACACTTGACCGCGCTCAATGTCCTCTTTCTTGATGCCACGAAGCAAAGCGCCAATGTTGTCGCCAGCCATAGCATCGTCGAGAAGTTTGCGGAACATTTCGATGTCAGTAACCGTTGTTTTG
>JBILDG010000109.1:0-6323 GCA_044352715.1 Chthoniobacterales bacterium
GTTCGACGGGTTTTTGAATTGCTGCGGCATCCAGCCGTTGGGCGTCTCGGCGAGGATCTGCTCCGCGCGCGCGATCGCTCCCTTCATGCCTTCGGCCCCCGGCGTGAGAACGAGCTTGGCACCGAGCATGGCGAGCAAAGTGCGGCGCTCCAGACTCATCGTCTCGGGCATGGTGAGAATGAGTTTGTAGCCCTTCGCCGCAGCCACGAAAGCCAGCGCGATGCCCGTGTTGCCGCTGGTCGGTTCGACAATGACCGTGTCCTTGTTGATCAGTCCCGCCTTCTCGGCGTCCTCGATCATGGCCATGCCGATACGGTCTTTCACGCTGCCGAGCGGATTGAAAAATTCACATTTGAGCGCCACGGTCGCGCCGGCGCCCTCGGTCACTTTGTTCAACTTCACCAACGGTGTGCGGCCGACGGTTTCGACAATGTTTTCGTAGATTTTGCCCATAGATTGAATCGGGGTTGCGGGAACCGGATTGATTAAGGGCAACGCCCCCGTAAATCAACGCCGGAATTTCTCAGTAGGCACTTCCTGGCTCAAAGATGTAGCTGACGGAGTAAATCCTCCACCGTCATGCGGTGATGCTCAGCCACCAGCTTAAGAATACTTTTCAATGTGCCGACTTTAATTGGCTGGTGGTTCGGAACCGTAATATGGAATTCGCTGCCCACCAGGGTGGTCAGTCTGATGTGTGATCCATCCTGACGTATCCTCTCATACCCGAGAGAGCGCAGCGCCTTTGCCAACTGCTGGCCGCCGACATCACGCGGTGTCTTCACGCCGCCAAGACTTCGTCTCTCACAAAATGCAGCCGGATCATTTTCGGCATCGACCCGGCTTTACCATCGCCAAAATGGCAACTTACAGCATCGCGCACCATCGCGCGCAACTCCTCGAGCGTGTCTCCTTGCGTCACGATGCCATGACCCAAGGCAGTGGCAACAAAGCCGCCGTCAACTTCGTCCTCCAGCACTTCGAAAATGATTTCACTCACGTCGAGCACACTACCCGCATTCACCGCCACCCGCAACCACTTGAATACCCGCTTCAAAGCGCATCGTGTCGGCCTGTCAGGATCAAGCACCGCGCCGTTACATCGCGCACTCGTAGCCGTAGCCGCGACGCCCTTCGTGATACCCCTCGGCATAGCCCTTGTAGTAGCCGTCCGAGAAAGCCGCGTTGTAGGACGATCCGCCGTAGTTCGACGAAGCGCGGTAGCCCATGCCGTTACGTCCGTCGTGGAATCCCGCGCGGTAGCCCTGACGATAACCGTCACCATAGGCCGATTGATAAGACGACGGCGAAGGGCGCACGCCCGCCTGCGCCGGGTTCGTGCCATAGGGACTGGTCAAAGTGGCCACGTCGTCCACAGTGAGACATCCCGCCAAGAACAGCGGGGCCAGCAGAAGAGGGAGAATTTTCATGGAGAATCGTTGGTTCAATTTGTTTGGAGGTGATGCGCGGCCGGAAGATTAACAAATCACGCTGCTTTGCCACTAACGATTTTGCGACATGGGCTATCTAGCCCAACAAAAAATTCTCTCTTCCGACAAGGGCCAACCGGCCTCCGCGGTCCGAATTTAGATCTTTCTGGATGAAATCGCGGCACTATGCCGCTGTTTTCTTTTTGCGTGGTTTCTTGACGGGTGTTGAGACGGCAAGCGGTGCGGTGATCTTCTCGTAGAGAGCAAAAAGATATTCCACACGCTCACGCTCGCTGGTGAACGGCTCGGGGCGGTAGCAGCGATCGACGGCTTTATCGAGGGCGGCGTGGGCTTTCGCCAAGTCCGGCGGCATGGTCACCGGGTCGTAGAGATCGGCGAGGGTCGCCGTGGGATGCGCAGCGCGTGCGTCGAGCACGGCTTGCGCGGCGGCCTCTACCGCTTTGCGTTGCGCTTCGTCCGGCGATGGCCAGGGGAAGGTGTTATAGACCATGCTTCCAGAATAACGGTAGTCAGACTTTAGTCTTCCTCCGGCAACGCGCACCCACGACATGTGCATCGAAGATGTAAGCACACCGAAAAGGTAGATATCCTCGCTTGTGATAAGAAAGTTGGTGTTGGCCGAGATGACATCTTTGCTGACAAATCCGATCGGGATGTAAGAGCGACGTTCGGAGGAAACTTCCGGAATCAGAATGTAGTTGCTCTCCGGTTGGGAGACGTAAAAGAAGCGCGTCGGTGTCTCAGCTGCTTTTCGTGTAGGTTTGGCACTGCTCTTGGCACGAAATTCTTTCACCTTTTCAATGCGTTCCATGACGCGAGGAAGCTTGCGAAGTTCCTCTGGTGAAGCGTCGGCCAACCAGAGGCACCAGCGCATATTTCCATTGATAAATTCCTCCGAGCCCGTGAAACGACGAAGAAACCGTTCTGCTCCCGGCTCATTTTTTAGAAACTCATCTTTTTCGGCGTCGGTAAAAATAAAGTTTCCGCCGTCGGTGGGCTTGTTACCGCAACGCATCTCGGGGACATCGCAGAGAGGTTTCGTTTGTTTGCTCACGCAGGCGTCTGGGCCCACCGTCAGGTAAGGACCAATATTCTTCACCGTGGCAACCGATAGGTGCTTCGGGTCCGAATGATCGATGAGTTGCTTGTTGGGCGCATCGAAAGCGCCGAACCCAATTATGACAACATGAACGTGGGCTTTTCCCTTCGCTTCGCTTTCCCATCGAAACGTCCGGTGAGCAAAATGAATCTTTGTGGAGAACTTCTGAAAGATAAGGCTCCAAAGAACGGGCACTTGTTCACCTTGGCAAATGGAGTTCGTCGCAACAAATGCACTTCGCACCTTTTGCGAGTTGGCGTAATCCGCAGCTTTGTGAAACCAAGACGTGACGTAATCCAAATCCCCGGTGTTGAAGTCATCCCCGAAGACGAACTTCATGTCGGCGCGTTGTTCCGGGCTTTGGTAGTGTTTGCCCACGAACGGCGGATTCCCGAGCACGATCACGTTGTCCGACGGCGGCAGAAATTGTTTCCAATCCGTGCGCAGGGAGTTGGCGTGAAGGATTTGCGCGGAGTGGACGAGCGGCAGGCTGACGAAGTAGCGACCGAAGGCGTAGGAAAGCTCGGTGTTCATGATGTGTTCCATGAACCACATGGCGACCCGCGCTATGGCGCAGGCGAACTCGCCGATCTCGATGCCGTGAAAGCTGGTGACGGACACTCGGGAGAGGAGGGCGATGTCTGTGATTTGTTGGGCGTCGCCGTAGAGCTCCTTGAGGACTTCGATCTCGAGGCGACGCATTTCGCGGTAGGCGATGACGAGGAAGTTGCCGCAACCGCAGGCAGGGTCGAAGAACTGGAGGGCGGCGAGCTTGCGGTGGAACTCTTCGAGCTTCACCAGCCGGCGGTTGGAGCGGTCGTTCTTGATAGCAGCTAACTCGGCCCGCAGTTCGTCCATAAAGAGCGGGTTGATGAGGCGGAGGATGTTTTCCTCGCTGGTGTAGTGTGCGCCGACGGCGCGGCGTTCTTTGGAGTCCATGACTCCTTGGAAGAGGGAGCCAAAGATGCCTGGATGGACTTTGGACCAGTCGAAGTCGACGCAGCGAAGAAGAGCATCGCGCATCGAACGATCCATCGCGGCAACGGTGAGGCGGCCGCTGAAGACGTTGCCATTGACGTAGGGCAGGCCGACAAGAGCTTCGTCGAGGCGGGATTGGCGTTGGTCGATTGGAGTGTCGAGGACGTTGAAGAACTGCTGCAACTGGCCGCCGATGTCGCTGCCGTCTTCGCGGGTGCGGTTGACGATGTAGTCGGTAAACGCGTCGGGATCGAAGAGGCCGGTGTCTTCGGCAAAGAGACAGAAGAGGATGCGGACGAGGAGGCGTTCGAGGTCGTGCGGCGGGTATTTGCCTTCCTTGAGGGCATCGTGGAGGTCGCCAAGGAGTTCGACCGCTTGGATGTTGACCGGGGCTTCGAGGCTCGGTCGGCGGGGCTGGTATCCGCCGAGGAAGCCGAGGACAGAGGCGTTGTCGGCCAACTCCTCCAAGCGGAACTGATGACGCTCGCCCGTGTGGAGGTCCTCGACGTCGAACCGCGCAAAATCACTTACAACCAGATAGCGGGGACGAGCATCGGCTGGGAGATACGGGATGTAGTCTTGTCCCTGCGCTCGCGCGTCATCGAGATTTTTGCCGCGGCTCTTTTGCTCCACGAGAAGCTGCGTCTTCCAAAGCACGTCGATGAACTTTGTGGTGCCGCCGGGCAACTTCACGGGGTGCTCGTAGCGTGCCAACTGGCGGCGATTTGCCCCGAATGCTTCAAAAAGCGCATCCCAGAATGACTTCGCCTCGGCGTCCTCATCCGACGCATCGCGCCATTGCTCGGCAAACCTCGCGCAACGAGCGCGAATCTCATTCATGGAAAGCGTCATGGAAACTGGCGGCGAGATTAGATTGCCAGATGTTCTCTTGCCAATCAGAGACGCGCGCTATGACGCGAAAACCGGTATAAACATTGGGATCGAGCTCTCGACAATCTTGCAAGAGGCTGACAAGAACACAGCATGACCATCGCCGATAGCTCCGGACGCATTTACCGCACGCTTACATGGTCGAAGGAGGCTGACTTCGAGGAATGCGTTGTCAAACATGCCGACCAGTTGTTCGGACAAACCTCGGTCTTTCTGCCGATCAAGCACCGCGTCAAGCGTGGCAGCATCGTCACCATACCCGACGGCTATCTTCTGGACTTTGCTGATCCTTCATCGCCACGTCTGTTCGTGGTCGAGGTCGAGATTCAGACACACGACCTTTTCAAACATATCACGGAACAACTTATCCGATTTGCAGCGGCTTTCGCGCAGGATCAGATACCAGTCCGCAGGTTTATTGCCGAGGCCATCAAGCAGAACAAAGAAGCCACAAACCGGCTGCGCGTTGCGCTGAAGAAGTCACCGTATCGTAATGAGGACGCTTTTTTGGACGCGACAATCTATCAGGCTTTTCGCGGGATTGTGGTGATCGACGAGCGGCGTGACGAACTCGACGCGGTGCTCAAGCAGTTTGCCAGTGAGATTTCAGCCTTGGAGTTGCAAGTGTTCGAGTCAGCCGAGGGCAAGAGGCTTTATCAATACGAGACTCTATACGATGAAGACCAGGAAGCAGTCGCTGCTCCCAAACGGCAACGTGTCTTAACCAAAAAGCAAATTGCAGACATGCGTCAACGCCGCGCCCTATGCGACACCATTGTTGTGCCAGCGAGAAAAGAGGGCTACGACCGCGTCTTTCTGGGCGAAAACAAATGGCGCGCCATACGTGTGAGCGCCGGCATGCGCGACCGCATAAAATATATCGCGGGATACCAAGTTGCCCCGGTGAGTGCAGTCACACACATTGCAGAAGTCGCACAAATCCTACCCTACGGGACCGACGGGAAGTTTGAATTCATCTTCAAAGGACCCGCGCAAAAACTTCGCAAACCCATCAAGGTCAAAAACGGGCGATACGCTCCCTATGGTCCCATCTATGTGCAGCGAAGCAAACTACTGAAAGCAAAACACCTGGAAGACGCTTTGTGATACCCGTCTAAAGCAAAAACTCGACTTAAAGCCGCACCCCTCGCTTACCCGAGTCGTCTTAAACTCTAACTCATAACGCCAGCCACCGTAACGAGCGACTGGTAATGCTCGGGCCGGCGGTCGCGGAAGAAGCCCCATTGGGCGCGGAGGTTGCGGATGGCGTCGAGGTCGAAGGTGTGAACAAGCACGCTCTCGCTCGAGCGGTCGGCCTCGGCGACTTTTTTACCGGTCTCATCGGCGATGAAGGATGAGCCGAAGAAGGTCATCTCGCTGTTTTTGCCTTTCTCGGTGCCGATGCGGTTGGAGGCGACGAGCGGGACCATGTTGGCGGCGGCGTGACCTTGCATGACACGCTGCCAATGGGCGCTGGTATCCCAATCGGGATATTGCGGCTCGCTGCCGATGGCGGTGGGATAAAGGAGCACCTCGGCACCTTGCAACACGAGGCAACGCGCCGTCTCGGGAAACCATTGGTCCCAGCAGATGCCGAGGCCGATTTTGCCGGACTTCGTCTCCCACACCCGGAAGCCGGTGTCGCCGGGGTTGAAGTAATATTTTTCCTGGTAGCCGGGGCCGTCGGGAATGTGAGTCTTGCGGTAGATGCCCATGAGCGCGCCGCCGGCGTCGATCATGGCGACGGAATTGAAATAAGCCTGATTGGCCCGTTCAAAGAAGCTGAACGGCAGGACGACATCCAACTCGCGGGCGAGCGCCTGGAATTTGGCGATGCCTTCGTTACCCTCGACCGGGCGCGCCAACTCGAAATTCTCGGGCAGCTGGTCTTGGCAAAAATACGG
>JBILDG010000110.1:0-6321 GCA_044352715.1 Chthoniobacterales bacterium
GCGACATTGAAAAAAAACGCCACCTTTCTCTTATCGAGGAGAATCACGAGCAAATGATCCGCATGGGTAACCTGAGCGTGGTTGGCAGTCACTCGGTCAATGGTGTGGCGGCTATTCACACCCAACTGATCAAGTCGGAACTCTTTCCCGATTTTCACGCACTGTATCCCGGCAAGATCAACAACAAGACCAATGGCATCACCCCGCGTCGTTGGTTGCTTGCCTGCAATCCGCGACTCGCCGACCTCATCACCCGCAGCATCGGCCACGGCTGGGAACGCGATCTCGGCAAACTTCGCCAACTTGAGCCCTTCGCCGATGACGCGTCATTCCGCGAAGAATTCATGGCGGTCAAACACGCGAACAAGACGCGTCTCGCCCAGCGGATTCTGCAGGAGTGCGGTGTGCAGGTTGATCCGTCCGCCATGTTCGACGTGCAGATCAAGCGCCTGCACGAATACAAACGCCAGCACCTGAATCTTCTGCACATCCTCGCGCTTTACCGGCGCTTGATCCACGATCCCGACTTAAACATCCCGCCTCGCGTTTTCATTTTTGCCGCCAAAGCCGCCCCCGCATACGACATGGCCAAGCTGATTATCAAAGCGATCAACGCCGTCGGGTCCCGCATCAATTCTGACCCTCGGATAAAGGACAAACTCAAGGTTGTCTTTCTCCCGAACTACCGCGTGTCACTTGCCCAGCGCGTTGTTCCAGCCGCAGACTTGTCCGAGCAAATCTCGACGGCGGGCAAAGAGGCGTCCGGGACCGGCAACATGAAACTTGCCCTCAACGGTGCGGTCACTATCGGGACACTCGATGGCGCGAACGTCGAAATCCGTGAAGAGGTCGGAGATGAAAATATTTTTATCTTCGGTCACACCGTCGATGAGGTGCGGGAGATATTTCTCAAAGGTCACAACCCGGCGACTTACTGCAACAACAATCCAGAACTTGCCGCGGTCATCGACTGGCTGGGCACCGATTTTTTCACCGAGAGCGAAGGTCGAGACATACTTGCACCGTTGCGGGACAACCTGCTCTACCACGACCCCTACCTGTGCCTGGCGGATTTCGCTTCCTACTGCCAAGCGCAAGACGAAGTCTCGCAAACCTTCCTCGATAAACCGCGATGGGGAAAAATGGCCGTGCTCAACACGGCTCGCGTCGGGAAATTTTCCAGTGATCGCACCATTCTCGAATACGCACGGGACATCTGGAATCTGAAGCCGGTTCGAGTGAGCTGACCCAATGGCGCCCGGTTTGAACTGGCCACCAGCGCAAGCTCCCCGCATGATGCCTCCTCTCAGGTAGCGTCCTCATGGCCAGCGTAACATTCCAGAACGTCACCAAGATCTACCGTGGACGCCGCGGAGAAGAGATTCCGGCCGTATTAGACCTCTCGTTGGTGGTTCCCGACCGCTCTTTTGTCGCTCTTCTCGGCCCCTCCGGCTGCGGCAAGACGAGCACGTTGCGCATGGTGGCGGGTCTGGAGAGTCTCACGGCGGGAAAAATCCTCATCGGTGACAGCGACGTGAGCAATCTGGCGCCGGGTGACCGCGATGTGACGATGGTTTTCCAAAACTACGCGCTTTATCCACATCTCACCGTGTCGGAGAACTTGGCTTTCGGCCTCAGGGTGAGGCGCTTTCCTGCTGCGGAAATTTCACGCCGCGTCCGGGATGCGGCGGCCATTTTGGGGATTGAAGATTTGCTGCAGCGTCGCCCGGCCGATTTATCCGGTGGACAGCAACAGCGGGTTGCGTTGGGGCGAGCCATGGTAAGGCAGCCGCGTGTCTTTCTGTTCGACGAACCTCTTTCGAATCTTGACGCAACCATGCGTGCCCAATTACGGGCGGAACTCATCAAGCTGCATCAGCGACTCCAGACCACGATGATTTATGTGACACACGATCAGGCTGAGGCGATGACGATGAGTTCATCGATCGCCCTGCTGCGCGATGGAAGCCTCCAGCAGTCCGGGGCCCCGCTGGATCTTTACCGGCAACCCGTCAATACATTCGTCGCCGGATTTCTCGGTAGCCCCACGATGAACTTTGTCCGCGGAAGCCTCTTTGCGCGGGACGGATCTCGGCTCATGTTTCGCGAAATCGGGGCCGGTTCCCTGGAGATCGAGCTGGCTCCGCGCCGCGACATCGGCCGTCTTGTCGACAAGGTGATTCTCTTGGGTATCCGACCGGAAGACTTTCAACCGCTCCTTCCCGGAGAAACACCCGACTCGGCCACCTTTCCCGCACATCTCGACATCATCGAACCGACGGGTGCGGAATCAATCTGCTATCTGCAAACCGGAGCCAACACCCTGATTTGCCGCAGTCGCCGGCCGGTCGACCCGCGTGAAGCCGGGCATCGCATGCTCTTTCGCGCCGATGCCTCCAAACTTTTATTGTTCGACCCCGCGACGAATGTCCGGATCGATTGAAGATGATGCAGATTCTGCGCAACAGGGAGCTGATCGAGCAAAACGAAGCACAAAGGCTTGCCCCATTCGCGCAGTTCTCCTGCCAGTCACGCGGCCGCGAACATCACCAGCCATCCGACCCATGGCGCACGGCTTACCAACGCGATGTGGCCCGGATCATTCATTCGGCTTCATTCCGGCGCCTCGAATACAAGACGCAGGTTTTTCTCAACGGGACAGGAGATCATTACCGCACCCGGCTCACCCATACGATGGAGGTGGCCTCGATCAGCATCACGTTGGCCAGAGCCTTGGGGTTGAACGAGGATCTGGCCCAAGCTGTGGCCCTGGCTCACGACCTTGGTCATTCGCCTTTTGGACATTCCGGAGAGGAGACTCTGGATCGTTTGCTCAAAGACCACGGGGGCTTTGACCACAATGAGCAAAGCTTGCGTGTCGTTACGCTGCTGGAAAGCCCCTACGAAGGAATTGATGGACTCAACCTCTCTTTCGAAGTCCTCGAAGGAGTCCAAAAACATGCCACAGCCCGCCATCACGCGGGACTCGGCAACTACCCGTGCTCCTGTCTGGAAGGACAAATTGCTGATCTGGCCGACGAAATCGCCTACTACGCGCACGATTTGCAGGATGGGCTCGAGGCGGGCCTGATCAATCCTGCACAGTTGTCCGACATCACCTTGTGCGACGATGTCGCCCGTAAAAACAATCTCAAACTGGGACACTCGGACACAAAGCTCGCCCGACTTAGCCTTGCCCGGTTGATTGCCAACCATTTGATCCAAGATGTGCTTGAGACAAGTTCAGAAAGGATCACGGCTTCACAGGTGCAATCGGTCGATGAGGTTCGGCGCCACCGCGAGCTTCTCATCGGCTACAGCAAGAATACTGCCCAAAAAACCAAAGAGCTTCGCAGTTTTCTCTACGCAAACCTTTACTACCACCCCGACGTTGCCGGGGCAAACCGACGCGCTTGCGACATGCTCGCGGCCGTTTTCAATAGCTATCTTATTCATCCGCAGGAGCTCGGTCGCGAAGCTGCCCGACGCATTGAATCGGACGGACTGCATCGCGCAGTGGCCGATTACATCGCCGGCATGACAGATCGTTACTTGTTGCGTGAGCACGCGAGGTTGTTCGGTGATCGATGACTGATGCCATGGATGCGGATGCTCCGCCAAGCCGTCTTCATTTGCTGGGCAAAGCCGTCCGTATAGCCGTTCTGGTCTGGCTCGGTCTTCTGCTTGTCTTGGGCCTGACCCAACGATCTATGATCTATTTTCCATCGGTTGTAGATGAGGCCTCGATTGGAAAAGAAGCCGCTGCCAAGGGGCTTCTCGCGTGGCGCAACAGCCATGGCGAAACCATCGGTTTTTGCAGCATTGCTCCATCATGCGGCCGCCCGAGAGCGTCGGTCATTATTTTCCATGGGAACGCAGGTCACGCAGTCCATCGGGCCGATTACATCCAAATCCTGCGAGATGCCTCCCCTGGCACAGCCATGTCGGTTTACATCATGGAATACCCCGGGTACGGAGCGCGGATCGGCTCTCCATCGCAAGAAATACTGATTGCGGCAGCCAAAGATGCGATCGCACAGTTGCCGACCGACGAAACACTGCTACTTCTCGGTGAATCTCTCGGTGGCGGGGTAGCATGTGCCGTTGCCGCCGGGGAGCCACATCGCGTTCATGGGCTGTTGCTGATGACGCCTTTTGACACCCTCTCATCGGTCGCGCGACACCATTACCCGCTCCTACCCGTTGATTGGATACTCAGCGATAGATACCCCTCGGCAGAGTGGTTGAAGAAATTCCGTGGCCCCTGCGTCATGGTGATCGCTTCCGCAGACACCGTCATTCCACCTGAATTGGGTGAAGCTCTCTACGACACGTATGGAGGCCCCAAAAAAATGATCGTGGTTCAAGGGGCCACGCACGACAGCGCAGCCGGTATGATGCCGGCAACCGCATGGCGGGAAGCGGTGGAATTCCTCCTGAAAAACTGAAGCCTACCGTCGCCGCTTGATGCCGAATGAATAGCCGCTCCGGTGACGTCCCCCGCCAGCGGCGCGAGCTTTGACATGAGTGGCGGTGGGATCGAGCAACGTTGTGTATTTGTAGTCGAATCCCTCCAATTTCAGACGAGGAATTTTCATGCCGATAAAGCGTTCAATGGATTCGATCATGGCCAGGTCTTCCGCCGTGACCAAAGTGAACGCGTCGCCCACGGCTTGGGCTCGTCCCGTTCTCCCGATGCGGTGCACATAGTCCTCCGGATGACCCGGGATGTCATAATTGATCACGTGCGAAACGCCCGCGATATCGAGTCCCCGGGCTGCGATATCCGTTGCTACCAGCACTTCATAGCGACCGCTTTTGAACCCTTCCAAAGCTTCCTCCCGCTCCCGCTGCGTGCGGTTCGAGTGCAGAGCGACCACCGAGTGATTTTCTTTTTTCAGCTGACGGGCAATGCGGTCAGCCCCGTCCTTGGTCCGGCAAAATACGAGCACACAATCGAAATTGGTTTTCGCCATCAACGCCGAGAGGAGTTCGTATTTCTGATCCATCGCCACCGGATAAAACGCATGTGTCACGGTCTCGGCCGGTGACATGCGCATGCCGATTTCGATTTTTTCCGGGTTGCTGACCGCGAACTTCGCCAGTGACTCGATCTCGGCCGGCATGGTGGCGGAAAAGAAAAGTGTCTGCCGCTTTTTGGGGAGCTTCTGGATGATACGCCGCACTTGCGGCAAAAAACCCATATCCAGCATGCGATCAACTTCATCGAGCACCAAAAACTGCAATGCTTCGAGAGGCAACTCCCCCTGCTCTATGAAATCCAACAATCGCCCGGGCGTAGCCACAATGATGTCGCACCCGGTCTGCAAATCCTCGCGCTGCTTGCCGTAACCGACTCCTCCATAGAGCAAGGCAACCTTGATATCGGTGAAACGCGCATAGTCGCGAAAAGCCGTCTCGACCTGCATCGCCAGTTCGCGTGTAGGCTCCAGCACGAGACAGCGCGGCTTGGTTTGATGTTTTCCCAAAAGGCTCAAAACGGGCAGACCGAATGCCGCTGTTTTACCTGTCCCTGTCTGGGCGGACCCCATCAGGTCACGACCTTGCAATACGGCTGGAATGGCCCGTAGTTGGATCGGCGTAGGATCCACAAAACCCATCGATTGAACACCATGCACAATGGCGTCTGCCAAACCCAACTCGTTAAAACCCATATAAATTCAAAACTATTCCTTAAAAGTGAGCGATACACGCACTGACAAAACTTCTTATCAATCAAATGACGGACGCCGGCAAGGAGCAATATGGGACTGCAGCTACCATCAATCCAAAACGCGTTGCACTGGCACCTAAGATGACGGAAAATTACGAAGTCACCATGATCTGGCACGCAACAGATGCTGGGGCCGTTTTGGCAGAGCTGGAGACGGACTTTCAGCAGGGTTTGTCCACCGGGGATATTTCCCGGCGTTTGGAGGAGTATGGAGCAAATGAACTTCCCACCGCTCCACGTGACAGCTGGCTCAAACGATTTTTCCTGCAATTTCACAACGTGCTCATTTACATCCTGCTCGCGGCTGCTGTGGGTACGGCGTTACTTCAAGAGTGGATAGATACCGGAGTAATTCTGGGTGTGGTCCTCATTAATGCCCTCATCGGTGTTGTCCAAGAAGGCAAAGCAGAAAAAGCCCTTGAGTCAATTCGTGCCATGCTCTCACCGAAGGCCATGGTGCGCCGCGATGGCCACCGCGAGACTATCAACGCCGGTGATCTAGTCCCCGGGGATATCGTCATGATCAAAGCAGGCGACCGTGTTCCGGCCGACCTCCGTTTGATCGAGGTCCAGAGCCTCCGCGTCGA
>JBILDG010000111.1:0-6310 GCA_044352715.1 Chthoniobacterales bacterium
ACGCAGGCACCGCTGCTTTTCGGGGAGTAAAACCACACATCCATTTCAGACCACGGTCCTTTCCCGCCGGACACCACGCCGGCCGGTGAAAACCGTGGTCTTTTCGCAACCACAAACATCACCACAACATGAACAACAACTCACGGCAGGTGTTACCCATGTCTTGAACCTAATGTGGTACCTATGTCCTGACCGTGCCCCGCGCCCCGCCACTCTTCATTTTGCATTCTGCATTCAGCATTGAACCCTTCAGCTTCCGCTTCCCGCCGCCTCCGCCCACCCAACCGAAATCAGATGCAAACAGCCGGAACGCGTTGTATCATTCCACCCATGGAGCGCATCACGATCGATCCAGCCGTTATGTCAGGCAAACCGTGCATCCGCGGTCTGCGCGTCACGGTAGCCAACGTCCTACGCCAGCTGGCCAACCACCGCACGCCGGCGGAAGTCCTCGCTTCTTATCCGTATCTCGAAGCGGAAGATATCGATGCCTGCCTCGCCTACGCCGCCCTGCGCGTTGAAGATGAAGAGCTCGCCGTCGGTGCGGCATGAAGTTATTGGTCGACATGAATCTCAGCCTGGACTGGGTTCCGTTGCTGACCAGTCGAGGTTGGGAAGCTGTCCACTGGAGCAGTCTGGGAAAGGGTAATGAACCGGATCCCGACTTGCTTGCTTGGGCCCGGATCAATAACCACATTGTGCTGACGCAAGATTTGGATTTTTCTCAAATTCTTTACGCCACCGCCGAATCCGGGCCCAGTGTTGTGCTGCTCCGCATGGACAATGAGTTTGATCCTTCGGCTATGCACCGAACCGCCTGAACAAACTCGGTCTGAATTACGCGATCGAGATCCGGGGGTGGTGAGACGCCGACAATCCCCAAAACTCCTGCGAGCTCATTATGGACGACTGGCAAATCTTTTTCGACCAAGACGCCAGCCCGGGATCGAGCTAACGCTCTGCGGCTCCCACCTTCACACGTTGCCCTCGTCCCGCCTACGCGGGACTCACGCTGTCTACGTCCCGCAAGCGCGACTCCGGCTCCCACCTACCGCCCCTCTTCCCCGATCATCATAAATCACCGAAAGAGAGAGTGTTACTACTTATGACACAAAAAGATGTTTTCCAGCCGTTTCCACTGCCTAGTCTCGTTGATACTCATGAAATACCTCGTCGCACCTCTTATCGTCGCCTCAGCATTTATCACCGGTTGCGCCATGGGTAACAAATATGACATACGCCAAGCCCGCGCCGCCGCACCCGCCGGGTCCTCCACTGTTGCGGTGGGCGGAGTGGACGAGCGTGAATATCTTAAACGCGGTGAAATCGAACCCGAATACGTGGGCATGACACGAGGCGGATACGGCAACCCGTTCCGCGTCAAGACCGCCACCAAGCAACCCTTTGCCGAAGAAGCGGCCGGAGTAGTGGCTTCATCCCTTGGCCCGCGCGTTCGCGGACCGGTGCGCTCCTACGGTTCGACCGAAGCCGCCTTGCACGCTCTGCGTTCTGGCGGCGCGCAACGATTGGTTCTCCTTCGCGTCAAAGCTTGGGAGAGCGACACCCTCATAAACACCAGCGTAGACGTGGACCTTGTTCTCGAAGTTTACAACGCTGGAGGAAAACTGATCGCCTCCTCATCCGACAAAGCCTACCGCGACTTGGGAGGCAACATCGCCTCACCCCCCATGCATGCCCGCAAGGTCGTGCTTGCTGAACTCGGCCGCAGCCTTACGCGATTGATGGAACAGCCCGCTGTTGCCAACGCTTTGAAATGAATCCCCGATTGCCCTTAGACAAACGGACAGGTGCTCGATGCCCTCAAATTGCTCGGGCATTCTGTTTCTTCCTGTGACGCAGCCTTCCAAACCAGCAACCGAGCCACCCTCTACTGCTTCTACCTACTACTCGGCGGAGGTGGAGGAATTTCTTGCCGCTTCACCGGCGCAAATCCTTGGCTCCATGGCCTCGCGCGGGCAGTTCTCACTCGAGCTCGAGCAGCGCAATGCTTGGGAAGTTCAGACCTCCGTGCTGCAGACAAGTTTGGCCGGCCTTTCCGGCCGCATTCATCTCGAGTTCGATGTGCCTCGCATTGGCAGCCGGATCGACGCCGTTCTCGTTACGCCGAGCGTTATTTTTCCCATCGAATTCAAAGTCGGTGAGGTGAGTCATCAGCGATCACACCTCAATCAAGCCTGGGACTACGGCCTCGACCTGAAAAATTTCCACAAAGCCAGCCACACTGTTCCGATTGTCCCCGTTCTCGTCGCTACCGAAGCCGATGAATCCGACCATGATCTCACGCCACCGCACGCCGACGGAGTTCACCCCCCTGTCCGAACCAACCCAGCTTCTCTCCGCAAGATCCTCGATCTTGCTCTCAGCAAATATCGCGACCCGGTCGTAGACATCGATTCGTGGGAGCGCGCCCCTTACCAGCCGACACCGACCATCATCGAAGCGGCGCAAAGCCTCTATTCCCGCCATTCTGTCGACGCCATCGCGCGGCACGATGCCGGCGCTCGCAACCTCAGCATCACTTCAGCCCGCGTTGAGCAACTCATCGACGAGGCCGCGCGTCAAAAACGAAAGCTCATCATCTTCGTCACCGGTGTTCCCGGGGCCGGCAAGACGCTCGTTGGTCTTAACGTCGCAACGCAGAAGCGCGACTCCTCATCCACCCATGCTGTTTTTCTCTCCGGCAACGCACCGCTCGTCGAAGTCCTACGCGAAGCGCTGACCCGCGACGAAGTCGATCGCATCGCTCAAGCGGCCAAGAAGCCACGCAAAGGCCCCGTGAAGCAAAAGGTGAAAGCCTTCATTCAGAATGTGCACCACTTTCGCGACGATGGCTTGCGCGATCTCGAGGCGCCGCCCGCCGATCGGGTCGTCATTTTCGACGAAGCCCAGCGCGCATGGGACCAGCGAACCACAGCTAACTTCATGGCGCGCAAAAAGAAACGTCCTGGCTTCGGTCAGTCCGAGCCCGAGTTTCTGATCTCATGCATGGACCGGCATCGTGACTGGGCTGTCATCATCTGTCTCGTCGGTGGCGGCCAAGAGATCAACCGCGGCGAAGCCGGCATTTCTGCCTGGCTCGATGCCGTCCGCGAAGGCTTCCCCGATTGGCACGTCTACGTTTCACCCGATCTTACCGACTCCGAATACGCGGCCGGCCACGCCCTCGAACGCCTGCAAGGCGCCGCCCACATTCAGACCGACAGCGCCCTGCACCTCTCAGTCTCCATGCGCTCTTTCCGTGCGGAGAACGTCTCCAAATTCGTCAAAGCCGTCCTCGACTGCGAGCAAGGCGAAGCCTCCCGTATCCTGGAAGAAATGCGCAACCGCTATCCGATCGTAGTTACGCGTAACCTCGATGCGGCGAAGGCGTGGATCCGATCCCAAGCCCGCGGCTCTGAGCGATTCGGCATCGTCGCCTCATCCTCCGCCCAACGACTCAAACCGCATGCGATCGACATCCGCGTCGACGTCAATCCGATCCACTGGTTCCTCAACGACGCCAGTGACACCCGTTCCAGCTTCTACATGGAAGACGCAGCCACCGAGTTTCAGGTGCAAGGCCTCGAACTGGACTGGGCTTGCGTCACCTGGGATGCCGACTTGCGTCATGTCGGCGACGGCTGGAACTACCACAGCTTCCGCGGCAGCCGCTGGCAGAACGTCCACAAACCCGATGCGAAGCAATACCTCCTCAATGCCTACCGCGTGCTACTCACCCGCGCCCGGCAAGGCATGGCTATCTTTATTCCGAACGGTGACGATCAAGATCCAACTCGATCAACCGCCTTCTACGACAGCACCTACGAATATCTGCGCTCTGTAGGACTGCCTGCAATCTAAAGATGTAAGTTTGACAGCCATTGACTCTATTTTCGCAGAACATTGAGAAATGGATAAATCTGAAACTGAATGGCTCGCTAAGCTTGGAAGACTAAATCCGGCCATCAGCCGGAGTCGGCTGAAAGGCAAAGCCCGCTTCGCGCCGCACAAACCTTTACTTTTGTTTTGCCTCATCGATTTAGCCGAAGGCAATGAACTAGAGACTCCCGAACTTGGTAAGACGCCCGGCCTTTGCCTACGCTTCGACTCTTATTGGGCCATCGTGCAGGAGCGCTGGGGCGGCCGGCCCGGACTCGGACAGCCTTTCCATTATCTGAGCAACCAAGGATTCTGGCAGGCCCTCAGCGATGACGGCCGACCAAGCCGATCCCATCACTCGACGGACCGCATCAAGCTCGATCTGGATTTCTTCGCCTGTCTGCAAGACAAAGAATTTCGCAAGGCCGCACGTTGGCAGATCATCCGCACATGGTTTCCCGAACCCGAGCAAAATGCGCTGCTCTCTGCGCTCGGCATCAGCAAAGCCGAAGCGCGCAAGGAGGAGTTCAAGGTCCGCGAGGAATCACCGGAATACGAAACCAAAGGCCGCGACGCTCGCTTCCGCGTGGTCGTCGTCACGCAATACCGCTTCACCTGCGTGCTCACTGGCTACGGAGTGCACACTCGACGCGGAGGATCGATCGTCGAAGCTGCGCACATCCATCAATTCTCCAAGAGCCGGAACGACAATCCGGACAACGGCCTCGCCCTCACCCGCGACGCCCACTGGATGTTCGATGAAGGACTTTGGACCGTCGACTCCCGCAACCGAATCCTGGTGGCCCGCGAAGTCTTCACCGAATGGGGACCGGATGCCCGCTGGCTCAAAAGCCGCCACGGCAAACAACTCCATTTTCTCGATGGCGTCTCTCTCCGCCCCGCCGCGCAGCACCTTTCTTGGCACCGAACAAATGTGTTTGCCGGCTAGGCGAGCGACGACGATCCTAATCTCCCACCAATGAGCAACAATCATGACACTCGCGTTAGCAAGGTTCGCAGACTTCCTCATCCGGATGACATCGCAGCGAGGGCGGCTTTGGCCAAGAGACCTCCGCCATCGCTCGAGAAAGTCCTGGCCCAAGTCAAAGCCGCCGAGGAATGGCGCAAAAGAAATGCAGGCGCGGGACCTGCCCTATGAGCGAGTAGTTGTTGTGGGCGCACAACTGACATTACTCTGAAATGGCTCGATGCGAATGGTGGTGAATCTACACTCCATTTTACCGTCCGGGGGCAACTCCTCTCCTGCTGCTTTGCAGCAGTGAAGAATCCCCGGTTTCCTGCATTCTTGACGCCCTTAGCCGACGACAGGCCTAACCAGCATCGGTAGAACGACTTTTAGGACAAATACCAGGCCGCCGATCGTAATGGTCGGCAGGAGCACAAGCTGAATTAGAAGAGTTTGCAGCGTCCACTGCTTCTTCGCGGTAAAATAGCGTCTCAACGTGTCGAGCGTTTGGAGGAAAACAATCACTCCGGCAAGTATCCAAAGAGCATGGTCAGCCATCAGATGTCTGGTTAATCGGCGCCGGTCCCTCCGTCAACGCATCCGCAAAACCGAGACATGCCCAAAGGCAAAAGGGGTCAGGCCTATAATTTAAATAGAGCGTTCTCTGGCGTTCCGGTGCCTGACGGCAGATGCCATTGGCACATCAGCCCCAAGTGCTACACCCGCCCGACAACCAGCCGCCAATTCTGGGACAAAACGGAACCTCAAGGGAGGTTCGGATAGACAGCGCTCAAGCGCAGCCCGAAGGGTGCTACTTGCCGGCAGCAAGAGTATCAACAAGCGCGAAGACAACATGGCCCGCGACCTACGCGTAAACCGCCAACTCCGCTGGCAGGGATGGAAAGTTATCCGCATCTGGCAGCACTTCCTCCAAAAATCCCCTCAAACCTGTATCAAGCGCATCCGCCGCGCGCTCTCGAGCCTTTAGAGGACCACACGTTTCCAAACACCCCGCATCCCCCAGGCTAATATTCCAACATTCTTAAGAATGTTGGAATGTTTGTGAGTTTCTCCGCAAACACGAAACCAAGACATGCCCAAGTCCGTGGCTTTGCCTCGGAGGAGATGATTTGGTGATGACCACGCGGTAAACCTGCCGATCGTTTTGGATGATGGGCACAAACTTTCGAACTGCCTTGCTCCCGCCGCACTTCGTTGCCTTTTGTTCAAGTTCCTCCGCCCCGAATCCGCGTTTGCGATACGGGCTCGCTCGCGCTATTATTTTTCCGTGAGTACGATCACCGCCATCTTGGATCCGGATGTAGACGGAACACTGCATCTGCCGCTTCCTGCCGACATGCGCTCATCCAAAGTTAAGGTAACCGTAACACTTGAGAGCGTCGGTTCGCGCCCCTCTCAATCGCAAACCCTCGAGGCTCTGCGAGCGCTTTCGCGCCTTGGGAC
>JBILDG010000112.1:0-6219 GCA_044352715.1 Chthoniobacterales bacterium
CTGAGCGCTTGGCCGCAATTCGCATGACGGAAAAGTCTCCCCCGCCACGTGCCCATTATCCGGTGCAGGTAGATGGTGCCGTTGTGGGCGAAACAACCAGCGGCGCTTTATCCCCGAGCACCGGCGACGGGATTGCGATGGCATATTTACCAGTTGCGTTGTGCCAGCCCGGCCAGCCGGTCACAATCGACATCCGCGGCAAACACTTCGCCGCCGTGGTTGAAAAGAAACCATTTTATCGTCCATCATCGTAGCCAGCTGCGTAATTTCCTATATCCAAACCCGTATTTATGAACGTTCCCGAAGACCTCAAATATGCCGAAACCCATGAATGGATCCGTGTCGACGGGGACGCTGGGATTGTCGGTATTACCGACCACGCTCAAAACGAGCTGACAGATATCGTTTATGTCGACCCTCCCAAAGTGGGCACGACGGTGAGCGCCGGGCAGGCTGCCGCCGTGGTTGAGTCCGTGAAAGCGGCCAGTGACATTTACGCACCGGTGGATGGTGAGGTCATCGAAGTCAACGACGCCTTGGGCGGTAATCCGGCGTTGGTCAACACGGCGCCTTTTGGTGAGGGTTGGCTTTTCAAAGTCCGACTCAGCAATCCGGCCCAGCTGGAAAATCTCAAGTCACCCGACGCCTACCGCGCGCAAATCGGCTGAAGATGAACGGCTCGACTTCGACCCACGTCTCCCCGTTTGCCCGACGCCATATCGGCCCCGATGATGCCGAAATCAGCCGCATGCTCGACACAATCGGTTGCGGTTCGCTGGATGATTTGATCGACGCGACGGTGCCCGAGTCGATTCGTCGCCGCCAGCCGCTGAGCCTCCCCTCGCCGCTTGACGAACACGAGGCACTGGCCGCGATCTCCCGCTTGGCTGCGATGAATCGCCCTGTCCCCGCCTACCTCGGTATGGGGTACAACAACTGCCATACGCCGCCGGTTATCCTGCGCAATATTTTGGAAAACCCCGGTTGGTACACGGCCTACACCCCCTACCAAGCGGAGATTGCCCAGGGCAGACTCGAAGCACTGCTGAATTTTCAGACGATGGTGACGGACCTCACCGGAATGGAAATTGCCAATGCCTCCTTGCTCGACGAGGCCACGGCCGCTGCCGAAGCGATGGTCATGGCTCACGGAATCAAAGGCTCGGGAAGCAAATTTTTTGTGGCGAATAACGTCCACCCACAAACCTTGTCGCTATTGCGAACACGCGCGGAGCCTCTGGGGATCGAGATCGTGACCGGATTTTGGGGCGATGCCTCATTTGATGACGCTAGCTTCGGCGCCCTCGTTCAATACCCGGCCACCGATGGAAAAATCGAAGATTATTCTGGCTTGGCTGCCCGCGTGCATGCCGCCGGCGCCACTTTGATCGTTGCGGCAGACCTGCTCGCACTAACGTTGCTGAAACCGCCAGGCGAATTCGGAGCCGACATCGTGGTCGGTAGCGCCCAACGCTTCGGCGTGCCGCTTGGTTACGGCGGTCCGCACGCTGCCTTTTTGGCCACCAGCGACGAGCAAAAGCGTCGCTTGCCCGGACGCCTCATCGGTATCTCCAGAGATGCTGATGGAAATCCGGCGCTCCGGCTTTCATTGCAGACCCGCGAGCAACACATTCGCCGCGATAAGGCGACGAGCAATATTTGCACTGCTCAGGTTCTGCTGGCCGTGATGGCCTCAATGTACGCCGTGTATCACGGGCCGGATGGGCTGAGGAAATTAGCCCGCCGGGCGCACGATAATGCCCGCCGCCTTGCCAGCGGACTGAGCGCCGCCGGACACAAAGTTCATCACGAGCACTACTTTGACACGATCCGCGTCACCCCGGTTGGTGGCTCCCGGAAGTTTCTGGACCAAGCCAAGGCCCAAGACATCCTACTGCGCGACTTTGCCGATGGATCCATCGGGATCAATGTCGACGAGACCACATCACCTGATGAGCTGAACGCTCTGCTGAGTGTCTTCGGCACAGCATTGCCGGATACCCTGGCGGAATCAGCAATAGCACCAGCCTTCGCGCGCACTTCGGACTTTCTCTCCCATCCGGTCTTCAACACGCATCACACTGAGACGCAGATGATGCGTTACATCCGTCAGCTTGAAGGCCGGGACTTGGCACTCAACCACAGTATGATCCCGCTGGGATCGTGCACGATGAAGCTCAATGCAGCCGCCGAGATGATACCGGTGACATGGCCCGGCTTTGGTGCGTTGCATCCGTTTCTACCCACCGAATACGCCGCAGGCTATGCCGAGCTGTTCGCCAACTTGGAAGAATGGTTGGCAGAGATAACCGGATTCGCAGCAATTTCCCTCCAGCCCAACGCTGGATCTCAGGGCGAATACGCGGGTCTTCTCGTCATCCGTGCTTGGCATCAATCGCGTGGCGATACTCATCGAGCCATTTGCCTCATCCCCACTTCGGCCCACGGCACCAACCCGGCCAGTGCCGTCATGGCTGGGATGACTGTTGTGCCCGTGGCCTGCGACAACCATGGCAACATCGACGTGGAGGACCTGCGCAAAAAAATCGCCGAGCATGGTCCCAACCTTGCGGCACTCATGGTGACTTACCCCTCTACCCACGGCGTTTTTGAAGAGGATGTCCGCGAAATCTGCACTCTAGTCCATGCCGCAGGCGGCCAAGTTTACATGGATGGCGCCAACCTCAACGCGCAAGTCGCTCTTTGCCGTCCGGGCGATATCGGCGCCGATGTCTGCCATCTCAACCTCCACAAAACTTTCTGCATACCCCACGGCGGGGGTGGTCCGGGCATGGGTCCGATCGGAGTCTCCGCGCATTTGGCACCGTTCCTGCCCACGCATTCGATCATTCCTACCGGAGGAAAGCAGGCCATCGGCGAGGTCTCGGCCGCTCCTTGGGGTAGTGCGAGCATCTTGCCCATCTCATGGATGTATATCCGCATGATGGGCGCTGAGGGGCTAGCCCAAGCGACCAAAGCTGCCATCCTCAACGCCAACTATGTTGCCAAGCGCATAGATCCCCATTTTCCGGTCCTCTACAAAGGCTCGAACGGCTTCGTTGCCCACGAGTGTATCTTGGATCTTCGTGAATGGAAAAACCGTGCCGGTATCGAGGTCGAGGACGTCGCCAAGCGGCTCATCGACTACGGGTTCCACGCACCAACCATGAGTTGGCCGGTTCCCGGCACACTTATGATCGAGCCCACCGAGAGTGAATCTGTCGACGAACTCGATCGCTTTTGTGATGCGATGATCTCGATACACGGTGAACTGGTTGCTATTGAAGAAGGTCGGTTGGACAAATCGGACAACCCACTCAAAAACGCCCCGCATACGGCAGAGTGCGTGACGGCAGACGAATGGAATCATTCTTACTCGCGCGAGGTCGCAGCATTTCCCCTGCCTTGGTTGCGAACCAAAAAATTCTGGCCGTCGGTCCGTCGCGTGGACAACGTTTACGGAGACCGCAATTTGTTCTGCACCTGCGCTCCGGTCGAATCCGCCGCTTGATCAACGGGTCTCCGGTGCCTGCAGCCCGACAAGTCCACCGGCGTAACCGGTCATCTCCAGATACCCGCGTGCCATGACCGCATGCCCCGCCCGCTTTCCGCTGGCGCGCACGCTGCCCTCCCAATAGGCGATGGGATTCAAGACTAATTCTTGGCCGTCCAGCGCGGCTTCGACATCCAACTCCAACCCGAGCTTGGGAATTCGTATCTTCCACTCCACGGGATAATCGCCGCCAGTCTCCCGGCTTTTCCATACACGCCCCGGCACCAACTCGAAATCTTCGTTTTTCACTGTAATCGTCTGGCCATCGGCCCCGATCCATGTGCCGTGAGAATAAGGATCCCGACCGCCATCCTTCAACCGGATCTGGAAAAGCATCAGCTCCGTATTGTCCTCGAACTGCAAGCTCAACCAATCCCACCCCGTCTGATCGTCCGTGAGCTGGTTTGTCGCCCACTCTTGGTCGAACCATGACCAACCGCGCACAGGAATCGAGCGATCTTGCAATGTCAGCGTTCCGGTCGCCTCCAATCGCGTGAAGGAATAATAGTGCGACCCCCGTCCCTCGCCCGCTGACTTCTGGCTTACCCCATTCTCACCATGAAAAACCGCTTTTTTGCGCGGGCGCAGTTCGAGTGACAAAGCAAAATCCCGGTCGGCAGCACGGATTACAAAATACCCGTCGTCCGCCAAGTCGAGTGACCAATCATCGATCCACGCAATCCTTTGTCCGTCGGAAAAGCCTGCCTCACCGAAACTGCCCCGCGAAATTTTTTGGGCAAAATGAAACTTGTCATCGTCATTATCCGTTACAGCAAAGTGCGCCAGTTTGATGTTGTGGACGGCAAACTGTGTCGCGGCATTGTCTTCTCTTCGGACACCCTGGCGAAAGAATGTGAGTTGGAACCCGTAACGATTGCCCTTCTCACTGGTGAGATTTCCGGTGAAATACCACCACTCGGTTTTGAATTCAGGGTGCGCGTAATGATCGCGGGGAAACTCGTAAACCCACCCGGGTTTGGCCACCTGCCAGAAAGGCCCAGCGACAGCCGTCACTGCGAACCAAACCGCCGAAAAACTAATACAAAAATGTCTCACGCGGCGCCTCCACTTGTTCGATTTTTTCCGCCTCCAAACGCGGTTCGTGTCTGCCGTTTTTGAGGTCGAAACGAGCCATGCCAGTAATCCGCACCCATCCCATCCGCGGCACTTCGACCAGTCCGGGCGACTCGATATTGATCCCCAATGGTCGCGCGTCAGCCGCACAACAAACCACAAACATTCGCACCAAATCAAAACCTCCGGTCTTGTCGCCGCGCGGGGGGATATATTGACCAATGATAGAAACCCGTTGATCGGCGAATTGTTCGCGAAGCACGGGCTCTTCCGCAGCAAAGAGTAAATCGATTGTCTCGAGCTGGATGGCCCCATCCGGACCTCTGGTGAAATATTCCACCCCTTCCTCGCCGGCAAAGTCCGTCACATCAGGAATCCCTTCATCTCCGATCAAAGGAGCATCCGCCCATGATCCGAATGAGGGCGATGCCGATGGCAGCTGGGAAATATCGGTCAGGATCCCCCGATTCATTACGGCCGCTTCACCGAATTGGCTGGGCGAGATGAGTGCGCCCCCCGTCACCGGCACCAACAACACCGCAAAAGAAAAAATCACTCCGGCAGAATTTTTGCGGGGTTCATCTCCAGCATGGTCGGCGCAGCAATCACAGCCATCGTCCGTGATCCCCGAAGCCCACCACCAAAGCGGAGCCAGAATTGCCAGCGAAATACCGGCCAGCGCAACGTAGGCGTGGAACTGAGGATGCAGATACGACACCACACGTCCGCTGCTCCAGAACCAGAGAAGCAATCCGGACCAGACCAAAAGCGTCGCAAAAGTTGGCCAGCGCTTCATCATCCGCGAAAGTTATCAATCGGCAGGAACGAGCAACAGGCCCAGACCAGAGCGGTCAACCCCACCACAAGAAAGAAGATAAAGCGTTTCCGAAAAACCAACCCGTAAATAAAGACCAGCTTGAGATCGACCATCGGTCCGAAAACAAGAAAAGCCAATTTGGAGGCAGACGGAAACGCGGTGAAGGTTGCCGCCACAAATGCATCGGAGGTGCTGCAGAGTGACAGCAAACCCGCCAGGCCCATCATGCTGAGCACGGCCAGTTGGCGGTTTTCCGCCAACGGCATAATGATTTGCTGGTTGACGCTGGTGTTGAAAAGAGTCGCCACCGCAGCGCCTAAAATAAAATAAACCGTTACATCCATGAAGTCGCCTACCGAAGCCCGGACGGCCGCAGCGACCTTCAGACGGATCAGCCGTCTTTCTTCATGATCGTGAATCGCAGGAAGCCCCGTCTGCAAAAGATCCTCACGCAACACATACGACTTTCGCACGAAATGAACGATGCCCGCTGCCGTGACAGCGACACCAAAAGCCAAGCCCATCCGCCAAAGCATCATCTCCAGAGGGCCTTGCCCGCGAAAAGCGGCATAAGTGCTCAACGCAACAATTGGATTCACCACCGGTGCAGCCAGCATGTAGGCCATGGCATTGGAAAGCGGTAGGCCCTTTTTCAGCAGGCGACGAATCACGACAACGATGCCGCACTCGCACATGGGAAGGACAGCCCCGAGAACGCCTCCGAGCAAAATTCCAGCGACTGGGTTACCCAGGAGGAGCCGCGCCAGCAACTTGG
>JBILDG010000113.1:0-6207 GCA_044352715.1 Chthoniobacterales bacterium
ACCACTGTTGCAGCTGTTCATGCGCTGCGAGCGTGGATTCGTTGCCCGCGGGCGTGAGGACGCCGTCGACAATGTATTTGAACGGCCAGGGCTTGAGGAGATTGAGCGCGGTGACGAGCAGCCCGAGCGAGAGGGCGACGACCGTTTCGCCGAGGAACGGGCGGTAATACGCAAGCGTGCGACGGTAGATGCCCATGCGGGGAGGTTTTATGAGCGGAAAAGATCCGGCTGGGCCGAGTTGGCAGGGGCCGGGGCGCCGAGCTTGGTGTAGGCGAGCGGCATGGCGACACGGCCCTGCGGTGTGCGTTGGAGGTAGCCGCGCATGATGAGAAACGGCTCGTGCACTTCCTCGAGCGTGCCGGATTCTTCACCCACGGCGACGGCAAGCGAGTTGAGACCGACGGGCCCGCCACCGAAGCGAAAGACGATGGTTTCGAGGATGCGCTTGTCCATTTCGTCAAGTCCGTCGCCGTCGATGTCGAGCATGGCGAGAGCTGCCGAGGCGGCTTCGGCGGTGATGAGTCCCTCGGCCCGCACTTGGGCATAGTCGCGGCACCATTGCAGGAGATTGTTGGCGATGCGCGGTGTGCCGCGGGCGCGGTTGGCGATTTCGCGCGATCCGCCGGCGTCGATGGCGACATTGAGCAGGCCCGCGCTGCGCTCGACGATTTTCACGAGCTCACCGGACTCGTAGTAGTCGAGACGGCACGTCATGCCGAAGCGCGAGCGCAACGGCGCGCTGATCATACCCGAGCGGGTGGTCGCGCCGACGAGGGTGAACTTGGGCAAGTTGAGGCGGACGCTGCGGGCGTTGGGGCCTTGGTCGATGATAATGTCCACCTTGTAGTCTTCCATCGCGGGGTAGAGGTATTCCTCGATGGCGGGCTGGAGGCGGTGGATTTCGTCGATGAAGAGAATGGCTCCTTCGGGCAGCGTGGTTAGCAGCCCGGCGAGGTCGCCGGCTTTTTCGATGGTGGGGCCGCTGGTACATTTGACCTCGACGCCCATGGCATTGCCGAGGATGAGAGCGAGTGTGGTTTTGCCGAGACCGGGCGGTCCAGAGAGGAGGATGTGCTGGAGCACGTCACTGCGTTTGCGCGCGGCATCGACCATGAGCTCGAGGCGTTCGACCACGCGGGCTTGGCCGGCGAACTCGGCGAACATCGGCGGGCGCAGCGACACATCGAGGGGCGACTCCGGTGCCTCGACCGTTTCACGAAGAAAATCTTTGCCCGCCATAATCCGGTGAGAATGGACCTCAGGCAGGCCGGACGGCAAGCGCGGCGGCGAACTCAGCCAAAGCCGCGGCGACACCGCGCGGGTCGCGCAGGAGAGATGTGCCGACGAGGGCCGCATCGAAATGCCGGGCGAGCGGTGCGACGGTCGCGGGCGTGACACCGCTTTCCGCAACGCGAACGGAGCCGGCAGGAAGTTTCTCCGCAAGCTCGAAAGCGGCGAAGTCGAGGGTGAAATCCTCGTCGGTGCTTTGTCCGCGGGCGACAAAGCCGTCGCGGGATTTGAATTTGCGGCTGTTGATACCGACCACGCGCGCGGTGGCGGGGAGCGCCGCGATTTCTTCTTCCTCGTGGACTTCGAAGAGCGACTCCATGCCGAGCGAGAGCACGATGTCGTGCAGGTCGCGCATTTGGTCGGCCGAGAGGACATTGGCCATGAGCAGCACGGCATCGGCACCGGCGGCGCGGGCGGCGTAGATTTGGTAGGGGTCGAGGATGAAATCTTTGCGGAGGACGGGCTTGGTCGAGGTGGCGGCGATTTTTTCGAGGTCACGGACGCCGGTGCCGAAGTGTGTTTCGTTGGTGAGGACGGAGACGGCACGCACGATGGGCGAGGCTTCGTAAGCGGCAGCTGCTTGGGCGGCATTTTCGGGGCGCATGTCTCCCATGCTGGGAGAACGAAGCTTCACTTCGGCGATCAATCCGAAACCTTGAGCCGTGAGCGCGCCGGCAAAATCGCGCGGCGGGCGGGCGGCGGCGGCGCGGGATTTGATTTCCTCCAGCGGCACGGCCAGGCGCGCGGCGTCCAGTTCGCGGCGAACGTCGGGCAGGATGCGGTCGAGGATGGTCATGAGGGAAAATTAGGAGGGATCGGTGGCGGCGGCAACCCAGGCGGCGTAAGCGGAGGAAGCGGCACCGGCTTCAAAGGCAAGGATCTCGGGGGTGTCGTAGGGGTGCAACTTGAGGAGGCGTTTTTCGAGTTTGGCGTAGGCGGGACCGGTGGTTTTGAAGAGAACGAGCACTTCGGCGGTGTCCTCGATGCATCCTTCCCAAGCATAGATCGAACGCACACCGGGGACGATACTGCCGCAGGCAACGAGCTTTTCTTCGACCAGCTTCCGCACAACATCCGCGGCGGTGTCGGCGTCGGGAAACGTGCAGAGGACGAGGAGAACCATCACGCCGGGCCGAGGCGTTCCTCGAGCTTTTTCACACGATCGTAAAGCTGGGGAAGACGGTCGACGCGGACAATGCTGCGCTTCCATTCGCCGATGGGACGCGGCGGGCTGCCGACCACAATGGCTTTGGGTTCGACATCGTTGCTCACTCCGGTTTGCGCACCGACGATCGCGCCATCGCCCACGTTGATATGACCGACGAGGCCGGCTTGTCCGGCGAGGACGACATAGTTGCCGACCTTGGTGCTGCCGGAGATGCCTACTTGGGCGCAAATGATGCAGTGTTTTCCGATGACGACGTTGTGGGCAATCATCACCAGGTTGTCGATCTTGGTGCCTTCACCGATGACGGTGCGGCCGAAGCGGGCACGATCCACGGTGGTGTTGGCCCCGATTTCCACGTCGTTCTCGACGACCACGTTGCCGATCTGCGGGATTTTGTGATGGCGGCCGTCTTTGGTGTCATAGCCGAAACCATCGGCACCGATGACGGTGCCGCTGTGGAGAATGACACGGTCGCCAAGGATGCAGTTTTCACGGACGACGGCGTGGGGATGAAGAAAGCAATCCGCGCCGATCTGGGCCGCACGGCCGACAAAGCAGCCTGCGCTGATGACGCTGCGGGGACCGATGACGGCACCTGATTCGACGACGGCTTGGGCTTGGATGCTGGCATCGGCGGCAACTTGGGCGTCGGGGGCGACAAAGGCCGAAGGGTGGACACCGGCGGGCGGTGGAACCGGGACGGGAATGAATTTCTGGGTGATTTGGGTGAAGGCCGCGGAAGGGTTTTCCACGCGGACGCACACGGCGGGCGTCTCGCCGCTGAAATCTTTAGGAACAAGGACGGCCGCGGCGCGCGTGGTGCGCAGATCGGCGGCGTAACGCGGATGACCGAAGAAGGAGATCTCCCCATCGCGGGCTTCGTCGAGGGAGGCCGGACCGGAAATCGGAAGATTCCCGGAACCGGCCGGAATGTCGCCCCCGACGGAGGCGGCAAGTTCGGCAAGGGTCAACATCGGTCCGGCGAAGGGCGCGGGATCGCGGATCAGTTGCCTGTTTTCTTGGGCGCGTTCTTGTTCAGCTCGGTGATGACACTGTCGCTGAAGTCCATCGAAGCGGCGGAGTAAAGAACGACAGGGACTTGGCTGATGCCTTGACCGGATTTGTCGAAAACGAGGTCGAACCCTTCGGATTTCACGCGGCCGTCCACGACTTTCATGATGTCTTGGACGATGTCGCCGCGCATGCGAACGAACTGCTCTTGGAGTTGGCGTTCGCGGGTCTGGCGGAACTCGGCGATTTCGCGGTCAAGGGTGCGGACTTCGGCGATTTTCTCGTCACGGGTCTTGATCGCGATCTGTTTTTTGTCGGCGGCCAGTTCGGGTTTGGTGGCATCGGCTTCGAGCTTGTTGATCTCCTCCATGTTGGTCTTGAGGGTCTCGAGGCGTCCATCGAGGTCGGTCTTGGCCTGGGCACGGGCGTCGTTGAGACGGGCTTCGGCGTCCTTGGTTTTATAGTAGCTGGTGAACACTTTGTTCATGTCCACGATGCCGACTTTCATCTGGGCTTGCGCGGAGGTAGCGGCGGCAGCACTGAAGGCCACGGCGACTGTGAGGGTAACGAGGATTCGTTTCATAAGAGTTTGGCGATGATGGATTGGTCGAAGGCTATGTAAAGCCTTTAGGTGTGACGCCGACGGCGTCAAATTGTTCAAAATTGGTAGCCGATGTTGAACTGAATCTGGCCTTGGCTGCCGTTGTAGGAATCGCTGACGATGGGGATACCGTAGTCGATGCGGATGGGGCCGATGGGCAGGTCAAGGCGCACGCCGAAGCCGTAGTTGGCATTGTAGTTGTTGCCGTTGAAATCCCACGAGTTGACGTTCACGTAACCGGCATCGACGAAGAAGGCGCCGCGCACGCGGGTGATGATCGGGGCGGTGAGTTCGAGAGTGCCGTAGCCGAGCGTGTTACCACCGTAATAGACACCATTGTTGTTCGGGCCGACTTCGCGGAACTGGAAACCGCGCAGGTTGTTGGCACCACCGAGGAAGAGACGGTCGAAGATCGGCACATTGCCGCTGCCGCCGACGGTATCGACGGTGGCCAGTTGGCCGCGAGCGAGAAAGATGAGATCCCAAGGCAGGGAAACGTGTTGCGATCCTTCGAGCGAAATACCGTAAACATCTTCGTCCTGCTGGCCGGTGATGCTGGCGAGGAAGCCGGTGAAGTTCACGTAGGTGCCCTTGCGGGTGAGGAAGAGGTTGTCGCGGTTGTCGAAGGTGAGCCCGGCGTTGAGGGCGTTGCGGAAGTAGTAACCTTTCTGGCTGGGCAGGTTATTCGGACCGCCACCGGCGATCTGCGGGATGTTCGTCGTGACATCGAAAATATCGATGCCTTCGATTTTGTATTCCACGTTGGCCGCGATGAACTCGCCGAAAGGTTTGCGCAGTTGGATGGCGCCCCCATAGTTCGACTGGTCGTAGTAAGGGCTCAAGAAGCTGGCTTCGCGGTAGAAGGCCTCGACACCCAGCGAAAGTTGCTGGCCGAGAAACCACGGCTCGGTGAAGGAGATGACGGCATCGGCGCGTTCGATACCGTATTGACCGCGGATGCGGAGGCGCTGACCACCGCCGACGAAGTTGGGCCAGCCGAAGAGGTCGAAGTTGGTCTGCTGCAGCTCGGCAAAACCGACCAAGCTGTCGATCGTGCTGAAGCCGGCGCCGAAGTTGAACGAACCGGTGCGTTTTTCCTCGACGATGACGTTGAGATCCTTGCGGCCGGGGATCATCGTATCGGTGGGGATGGTCTGGACTTGGGAGAAGTAGTTGAGGTTGTCGAGGCGCTGACGGCTGACATCGACGAGAGTGGTGTCATAGACGTCACCGGGAACGACAGCCAACTCGCGGCGGATGACGTGGTCCTGGGTACGGGTGTTGCCTTGGATGTTCACGAGGTTGATGAACGACTGGGCTCCCTCGTTGATGCGGTAGGTGACGTTGACCATCCCGGCGCCGGCGGGGGAAATTTCCGGAATGATCGAGGAGTCGATGTAGCCTTGGGTGCCGTAGAATTCCTGCAGGGTCTTGATGTCTGCACCCAAACCGTCGGGCGTGTAGAGCGAGCCATCGCTCATGGTGAGACGGGCCTTGAGCTCGTCGGGCGAGGTGACGTTGACGCCGTCGAGGCGGAGTTGATTGACGCTGTATTGGCGGCCTTCGTTGATGGTGAAGACGAGTTCGACCGACTGGTCGTCGAGGGGGACAATCTGCACATCGGTGACCTGCGCATCGGCAAAACCGCGGTTCTGGTAAGTGAAACGGATCGCGTCGCGGTCTTCCTGCAACTGCGAGGGCACGAGGCGTCCGCTTTTGTTGATGACGGAGAGAAGGTTCTTCGTCTTGGTCTTCATCGCCTTGCGGAGGTCCTTGGAAAGCACGGAATCGTTGCCGACAAAATCGATGCGGCGAACGATCTGCTTGCCGCCCTCGTTGACGGTGTAGATGACACGCGAGTCGCCGGTGCGGTCGTTCACGTCGATCTTGGTGGTGATGTCCACCCCGCTGAAGTTGCGGTCTTGATAGACTTCCACCATTTTCTGACGGGATTTCTCGACTTGCTCTTCGCTGAGGCGGTCGCCGACTTTGTAGGAGAGTTCCTTGCGTAGGCGGTTGGGCGAAACCTCGGTGGCGCCTTCAACGAGAATCTCGGTCACAACGGCGCGGCCTTGCACGAGAATGATGACGCGGACGCCGTCAGCCTGGGGCTCGGCAAAGATGCGGACATTGGCCA